>JAEWUR010000148.1 GCA_023397045.1 Planctomycetota bacterium | reverse complement strand
TCGCCGTAGGACATAGGTCTCGCGGAGTTCCACCATTTCTATTCGGACGAGAGGCGGCCTACCTGCCAACGACTCACGCCGCGTCCCCTCGGCGTGGTAGATTTCGCGGTTTTTTCATTTTTTGGCCTCAGATTTTCTGTTTTCCCATAACTATCTAAGGGAGGGCGACTCGCAAGCAGGAGTTGTCCGACCCGGTGAGATTGTGATTCTTCGTCCGTGGGACCAGGGGCGAGCCGTTCGTTCTTGGGAATTTTCCGCCGCTTGGCCCCCGTCGAATTACAATGGATAAAGCGTCGAAGTGTTGGCCATCGCGTGTAGCGGGGACGACCATGGGAAACGAATTGCACGAGTCACATCCGGCCCAACAGCCGACCGAGAACGAGTTCCTGCAACTCTATTCCGATTGCGAACGCGGTCTCTATGCGTACATCGTCACGCTCATCGGAAATCCCGTCGACGCGCGAGACATCCTGCAAGATACGGCGTTGACGTTGTGGCAGAAGTTCGGTGAATACGATCGGCAGCGGCCGTTCTTTGCTTGGGCGCGCGAGTTTGCAAGGTATCGAACGTTACGCTATCGCCAGATCCATGCGAATTGCATGCCGGCGCTGACGCCGGAAGCACTGAATGCCGTGGCCGCCCGAATGGACAGTTGCGAGGACGCACGCGACCTTCTTCTCGCCGAGGCCCTGCCGAGATGCATCGAGGGGCTCAAGGACGGCGATCGCGAATTGATCCAGATGCGATATGCGGCCGGGATTGCCGTGAAGGTCCTTTCGGAGAAGCTGAACCGATCGGCCAACGCCGTCTCGCAATCGCTTATTCGCATTCGGCGGCTTCTGCGCGTCTGTGTGGAAGATGCCGTTCGGCGGCAAACGGACCAAAAGGCTTGATTCGATGGACGCACTAACCGCTACAAGCCGGGACGAACTCGACCGCTTGATCGACGGCGCATGCGATCAAACGCTCTCGGCCGCCGAGTTGCAAGAGCTTAGTGCGATCCTGGCCAGCGATCCCCGGGCGTGCGATCACTATATTTCTTACATGGCGATTCATCGCGAGCTCGTGTGTCAATGGTTGCCAGCCGTTCAGTTTTCCGGCGAGGAACTCTCCCGATTCGCCGCCGCCGAGACCGATTGGCCGAGTCCCAATTACATCGGCGACCGTTCGGCAGACCTGCCTCCAACGTTGCCTCCCTCGTTGCGGTTTACGTCATCGGCGATACCATCGTTGTTGGCGACTTCACCCTATTACGGTTGGCCGGCGGCCTACCTGATCGCAACCGTGATCTGCGGAGTTGCCCTGACCGTTGCCACCTTCATTCACGTCGCACATCCGACCGTTGTCATGCACGGGTCTTCGTCGTTGGCAAGGGTCGATTCGGTTGAGCAAGCGCCGGGCAACCCTGTCGGACGAATCACCGGCATGAGCCATTGCCGGTGGAACGGGTCGGACCGCGTTTCTCCGAACGTCGGCGTTGGTTCCGCGTATCGGCTGTCCGCGGGACTACTTGAGATTACGTATGACGCAGGGGCAAGAGTCGTCTTGCAGGGACCGGTCGACTACCGAGTCGATTCGGCCGTCGGCGGCTACCTGGCCTCGGGCAAGTTGACCGCCAACGTGGAGACGCACGAAGGGGAACCGGTCCACGGCCCGCAATCGTCGACCGACGGCGCGCTATTCACGATCACGACTCCGACGGCCGTGGTCACGGACCTTGGCACCGAATTCGGTGTTGAGGTCACGAGCGACGGAAACACGTATACCCGCGTCTTTCGCGGTCTGGTTCGCGTCGACGCGATTGCGGTTGCCGACGCTGCGAGCCGGCCCGCCGGTCGACTGCTGCGCGCAAACCAATCGGCGCAGGTGGTTCGTGACGACGGCGATCGCGCCATCGTGGTTGATTCGACGGCCGCCTCCCCCGAGTTTGTTCGCCGGCTTCCTGTCGAAAAAATCAAGGTGTTCGATCTGGTCGATGCCGCGGCAGGCGGCACCGGGTTCTCCGGAAAACGTGGGCGAGGCATCGATCCGCTGACAGGCAACGTCAGCGATGCCATACGCGGCGCGTCGGATCAATTCGAAGGCGACTACCGATACCATCGTGTCGATGATCTTCCTTTTGTTGACGGCGTGTTCGTGCCGGACGGTAGTAAGGGAACGGTTCAGATCGATTCCGCAGGCCACCTGTTTCCCGACTGCCCCGCGACGGACAACCGCACGTGGCTCTACGTCTGGGCTGGCGGCGCGTTGCCTTCGGCCGTCGCGGAACGCTTGACGCCCGCATTGGCCGGCGTTGACTATTTTGGCCCCGGGCACTCGGCGCTGTTCCTTCATGCGAATAAGGGAATCACCTTCGATCTGGACGCCGTCCGCCGCGCCAATCCGGATCATAAGCTGTCGCGATTTCGAAGCGTGGCCGGCAACATGGAGCCGGAATCCGGAAACGACCATAACGTCTCCGCAGATATTTGGGTGATGGTGGACGGAAACGTGCGATTCAAGCGACGAGACATCAATCATTTCATCGGCGCGATGCCTATCGACATCCCGATCGGCGACCGCGATCGTTTCCTGACGCTGGTGGCCACCGACGGCGGTGATTCCTATACGTGCGACCTGGTCATTTTTGGCGATCCGCGACTGGAGTTGCTGTCGAACGGAGCCGTGCGAAACAAAAGAGAGTAACTGACTCGTTGTCGTTCGCCTTGAAGTGGTGCCGCTCATGGCCTGCCACAC
>JAEWUR010000109.1 GCA_023397045.1 Planctomycetota bacterium | reverse complement strand
CGACGCCCGGTCCAATTCCTGCGGCGACGAACAATTGGGCGCCGAGACCGCTGTCGACCGCGCCGGCCAGTCCGATGGCTCCCCGGCCCACGTCGACGATGCCATCGACGGTTCCGAGTCAGTCCCCTGCCCCGTTGCAGAGTCCGGCACCGGCGCAAACGCCCGGTCCGGGACCGGTTCCGAGCAGTCCGTATGCACCGCCGGGCGGGAGTTTTGACTATCGCGGCAGTTCGGCGCCGCCGGCTCCGACGAGCACCCCCCCCTCGGCAAGCGCGCCATCGCCGTCCGTATCGTATACTAATATGTCGACCGCGCGTACGATCACCATCGGCGCGAACCGGGCGCCGAGGCCGGTGGACGATTCGGCGGGTACGGGCGGAGTTGCCGTCCCGCAGCCGATTGTTCGCACCATTCAGCCGCGCGGGAATCCGGAGGCCTCGAACTGGCCGATCGACATCCAGGATCTGCCGATGAAGCCGTGAATGGCCTGCGCCGGATCAGTGTGCCGCGGCATTTTTCAGATTACCGTTTTCGCAGACTTACCGGTGGCTGTTAGCCACCGGCTATTGACCGAGAGATGCTGGTGACGAACTCAGATTAGGGACACAGCCCTCACCCTAGCCCTCTCCCGGAGGGAGAGGGGACAGAAAAAATAATCCTCTCCCGGCGGGAGATGCGATGACGAGAGATGACAGCGTGAGCGAGACTCCACGAGATATCCGTACGCAGTTGCCGAACGTGACCAAGGGCGTCAATGCCTGGCGGCTGCGCCGTTGGGCGACGTTGTTGCCGAAGATCGCGGCGCTCGAGCCGGAACTGAAAAGTCTGAACGACGAGCAGCTTCGGAAGCGGAGCCTGTCGCTGCGCTATCGCGCGAAGAGCGGCGAACCGCTGTCGAAACTGCTGGTCGAGGGCTATGCGCTGGTTCGCGAGGCCGGACGCCGCACGTTGAACATGCGGCACTTCGACGTGCAGTTGCTTGGCGGCATCGCGATCTTCCATCGTTCGATCGTCGAGATGCAGACGGGCGAAGGCAAGACGCTGACCGCCACGCTGCCGATGTATTTGCACGCGTTGGTGGGCAAGGGAAGCCATCTGGCCACGGTCAACGATTATCTCGCCCGGCGCGACGCCGAATGGATGACGCCGATCTACAAAGCGCTTGGCATGACGGTCGGCGTAGTCGAAACGCAGATGACGCAGCCGCAGCGGCGCAAGGCCTATGCCTGCGACGTGACCTATGGCACGGCCAAGGAATTTGGGTTCGACTTTCTGCGCGACCGGCTGTTGTTGCGGCGGATCAGCGAAGGTCAGACCGATCTGTTGGGCGGGATGTTGGGCAAAGGTCACGGCGGCGGCGATGAGAAGCCTGTTCAGGGTGAGGCTCATTTCGCGCTGGTCGACGAGGCGGATAGCATTTTGATCGATGAAGCCCGAACGCCGTTGATTATCAGTGCGTTGCCGACCGAGGAGCAGCGTTTGGCGGTCGAGTGCTACAAGTGGAGCACGTCGGTCATCCGGGAGTTCGTCGAGGATGAGGACTACGAATACGATCATGAGAAGAAGACGGCCGAGCTAACCCGGGCGGGACGGCAGAAGGTGCGACTGTTGCCGAAACCTGCCGAGATGGACACGGTCGGCATGGTGAATATTTATCAGTACATCGAACGGGCGATTTTGGTCGACCGGGAGTATCATCTCGATCGGCAATACGTGGTGCGCGACGGTGAGATTGTGATTGTTGACGAGTTCACCGGCCGGTTGTCGGAGGGACGCAAGTGGCGCGATGGAATCCATCAGGCGGTCGAGGCGAAGCAGGGCGTCGAAGTGACGGTCGAGACGGGACAGGCGGCACGGATTACGGTGCAGGACTTCTTCCTTCGCTATGAGCATCTGGCCGGGATGACCGGTACGGCGATGGGCTCGGCTCGCGAGTTGCGACGGATCTACCGCTGCCATGTCGTGCCGATTCCGACGAATCGTCCGGCGATTCGGAAGCGATTGCCCGACCGAGTTTTTGGCGTTTCGGACGACAAGTGGAAGGCGATCATCGAGGATATTGTCGAGGTCCATGCCGAGGGTCGACCGATTTTGATCGGCACGCGATCGATCGACAAGTCGGAGTTGCTCTCGAAGATGCTCCACGGGATGGGCATCGAGCACGAGGTGCTCAATGCGAATCATGTCGAGGCCGAGGCGGACATTGTCGCCGGTGCGGGCAAGAAGGGCAAGGTGACGGTCTCGACGAACATGGCCGGTCGCGGGACCGACATCAAGCTTGGCGAGGGCGTGTACGATCTCGGCGGGCTGCACGTGATTTGCACCGAGATGCACGATTCGAGCCGGATCGATCGGCAGTTGATCGGCCGTTGCGGCCGGCAGGGCGATCCGGGAACATTTCGGCAATATCTTGCCTTGGACGACGATTTGTTGCTGGCGGGGCTTGGACCGGACAAATCGCGAAAGCTCAAGGAGCTGGGCGAACAATCGGCTGGTCCGTTCGACGCATATGGCCGGCTTTTCGGCAAGGCGCAGCGCAAGATCGAGCGGCGCCATTTCAGCCAGCGTAAATCGCTGATGTACTTCGAGAAGGAACGCAAGAAGATGCAGCGGCAGATGGGCCAGGACCCGTATCTGGACACGCCGGGCTAGCATTTCGGCGGGCGCGTCCCCCTTGGTCGAGCAGGCAGGTCAAGGTAGAATGGACGGCAGGCGGTGACTTCGACCCTCCTGGCGACGGGCAGCCGCTGGTTGGCGAGTTTCGAATAGGTCCGTACAGCGGCTTCTCGCAGTTTTTCATCATGAGCGAATCACCCTACACCATCATCATCGGTCTTGAAGTTCACGTGCAGTTGCTCACCGAGAGCAAGATGTTTTGCGGGTGCAGCACGAAGTTCGGGGCGCCGCCGAACACGCAGACGTGTCCGGTGTGCATCGGCATGCCGGGCTCGTTGCCGGTGATGAATCGGAAGGCGTTCGAGCTGTCGCTGAAGACGGCCGTGGCGTTGAATTGCGAGATTCCGCGATTCACGAAGTGGGACCGCAAGAATTACTACTATCCCGACTTGCCGAAAGGATATCAGATTAGCCAGTTCGACCTGCCGATGAGCCGGGACGGGTGGCTGGAGATTGAAAGCAGTGGCCAGTGGCCGGTGGCCGGTGGTCAGAAGGTGGGAGCAGGTGCGTTGGCAGGCGGCGCTGACCGTGACCGAGGCAGCCCTCACCCTAGCCCTCTCCCAAAGGGAGAGGGGACGGCGGTTTTATCTTCCGAGCGAGAGGGGACAGCGGCGAAACGTCGGATTCGGATTCTTCGCGCGCATTTGGAGGAGGATGCCGGGAAGAGCATGCACGATGAGATCGCCGGTAAGGCCGACAGTCGGATCGATTTGAATCGGGCGGGCACGCCGCTGTTGGAGATCGTTAGCGAACCCGATCTGCGGTCGCCGGCCGAGGCGAAGGCGTATTTGACCGAGCTCAAGTTATTGTTGAACTATCTCGGCGTGTCGGATTGCAACATGCAGGAAGGAAGTTTGCGGGTTGACGCGAACATCAACTTGCATATCGACACGGCGCAGGGCAAAGTGGCCACGCCGATCGTCGAGGTGAAGAACATGAACAGCTTCCGCGCGGTCGAGCGGGCGCTGGCCTACGAGGCGACGCGGCAATGGGCTGAATGGCAAGAGACGGGCCACAAGTTGGGCGACGTGCCCAAGACAACCCGGGGTTGGGACGAGACCTCGCAGACGACGCGCGAGCAACGATCGAAGGAGGAATCGAGCGACTATCGCTACTTCCCCGATCCCGATCTGTTGCCGGTTACGGTGACGGATGCGGAGGTCGAGCAAGTTCGCGCTTCGCTGGGCGAGTTGCCCGAGGCGATTCGCACGAGGCTTGAGAAAAGCTACGGCATCACGTCCTACGACAGCGACGTGCTGGTCAATCAGGGCCGCGGTCTGGTGGACTATTACTGTGAACTGGCGGACGCTTGCGGCGATGGCAAGGCGGCCAGCAATTGGATTCAGCAGGACGTTTTGCGTTGGTTGGGCGAACGGCAAACGACGATCGACGGCTATCCGGTGCGTCCGGCGGCGTTGGGCGAGTTGATCGGCCGCGTGCGGTCGGGCGCGTTCGAGACGAGTCGCGGTCGCGAGGTGTTGGGCGTCATGGTTGCCTCGGGCCAATCGCTGGCGGACGCGATCCGGTCGGTCGGAATCGACGAGGTCGATGACTCGGCCGTAATGGAGTTGTGCCGGAAGTTGTTGGCTGCGAATCCGAAGATCGTGGCCGAGGTCAAGGCCGGGAAGCTCAAGGGTGTCGGCGCATTGATCGGCCAGGCGAAGAAAGAGAACGCGAATGTCAATGCGAATCGCGTTCGCGAGTTGT
>JAEWUR010000087.1 GCA_023397045.1 Planctomycetota bacterium | reverse complement strand
CCTCCGGGAGGACCGTGACCGCCGACAGATCGCCGATAATCATCCAGGGCGTTTCGCCGACCGTGACGAAAAGCTGATCGGCGATGAACGGCTCTTTTTCGAGAAAGGCATACGAACCCCAATGCCGCGTGAACGGCGCATGGCCGACCTTCTGGAATTCCAACGGCATTGGCTGCGATTGCGAGGTTTTCAAAACGATGCGGCGGAAATCGTCGGCCGTCGTGCTCCAAATGGCCAAAACATCCTTGCCGTCCTTGCGTCTGAACTTCAACACGTAGGCGTTCGGGTCGTCCGTTTCGATGCGGCCGAGATATTCGCCCGTCGCAACCAGATCGGCGACGTCGCGCAGTCCGAACCACGCGGGCTTCGGCATCATGTCGATGTCGATCAGCCCGAAATTGGCCTCGGCGTCTTCCGGCATGAAGCCCCGGTCGTTCTGAAAGTCGTACCAGTAGATGCCGGCCAGCCGAGGCACGGTCCGGCCAAGCAAATACATGCGTGCGATATACGGCAACACCTTTTCCGGCGAGGTGCCGTCGGCAAGGACGTGCGTCGGCCAACCCGTCTCGGCCATGTGAAACGGAATCTTACGATCGGGGCTAGCTTTGGCCAACTTGGCGTCGGCCACTTTGACCCATTCGATCCAGCCTTCGGGCGAGTATCGTTGCGGTCCGGCGTTGTAGGGATAGGCGTGCAACGCGACGGCGTCGAGATAGTTCAGCCCGCCGAGCCGAATCAGCTCGTCAAAATAGTCGTCGATCAGCCATCCGCCTTGGACAACCGCGTCCGGATCGATCGCTTTGATTCGCGGGTAGACGTGCTTGATCAGTTCAACGTAATTTTCGATGGTCTGGCCGGTGCGCGGCACGTCGGGACGGAATCCGCCCAGATAGCCGCCCCATTCGTTCCAGATTTCGTAGTGCCGAACGCGCCCCTTGAAGTGGCCGACGACGTATTCGCAGTATTTCGCGAAACCTTCGCGCGACTCGTCGGTCACCGGCGAGCCGCCGTTGTTGTAGAACTCGTTCCAGTAGCCAAGGACCAGCGCCGGTTGTATTCCCGCGTCGACCGACGCGTCGACCATTTTTTCGTAGGGCAATTGGTACTCGCCCTTCTGCTTTTCGACCTCGACCCAATAGAGGTCTTCGTAGAGCGAGTTCAATCCGCATTGCTTCATGAGACTCAGCATTTCGGACACCGGTCCTTGTCCATGCGTGAAGTGAACCTTAGCCCCGACGATGAATCGAGGCTGATCGGCTTCGGCCGAGACGACCGTGGTGGCGCTCGACAATAGGGCCAGCAATGCGAGAGAGAGTGCGGTTCTCATGGTGTCATCTTTCCTTTTGCCGAGAGTGAGACGTAGCTCGTCCAGAAATGATTGCCTGACGATATGGCAACGGCCAACCGGTCGAGGGCCGAGGTCCTGGCCGGCTCCGGTTGGCGGAAGGTGTTCGTCGCGCCACGCGAGGCGAACAATACTATTATAAAGCCATTGGGCCACAAGGGGAACCCATCACTGGGCATTGCGCCCTTCTAAGACGCCTCGTCTCGCTGGATTACCCAGCCCGCTTGCAGGATTGCGCATTTCCGCTATCGGCTCGTCAAAACTTGACGGTGCGATTCGCTGTTCCTTCGGGTCAAGGAGCGGCGGCTGGCTGGACCTTCAGCAAGAGTTGCCCTCGGGCGGCGATGGTGAGATCGAGGGTGATCGGGTCGCCGTTTTGGTGGAAAGGACAACCTTCAATCTGGACAGGGCCGGAGGGCAGGCCGATGTCTGCAAGGCGGAAGGTGACCTGACGCTGTACGGGTTTGTCATCGATATTGAAGACGTTGATCACCGATTGGCCGATCTCTGGCAGGGTATGCGCATGGACCATCTCGTCGATGCCGTAGAATGCGCCTTGCGTGTAGAATCGTTTCAGAGACAGATACGTCCGCATGGCGTTCTTTTGCGCTTCCCAGACCGCCGGATCGGCTGGCTTGCCGCCGACGCCCAGGTGCCGGCAGGTGCTTGCATACCACCAGAACACCAACGCGTTGGCGTTGTCCGTTTTCAGGCCGACGTGAAGATAGATCGGAATGCTGTAGGCCAAGTTGTAGTAGTATAGGCTGACGGCCCGGCCTGAAATCAAGTCGTCCATCGAATTCCACATGAACTCGTGTCCCCAGATGCAATCGAACGAGTGCGGCCGGGCGAAGTTCAGGTAGGTCGGCGTATAGGCGCCGGAAAACGGACCGGTAATTGGATCGTGGCTTTCGATCAGCACCGCGGGATATTCCTGCTTGATCCGCCGTGCCAACTCGTAGATCGAATCAGCGTGTTCGTCGCGGGTCGAGGGAATCGTATGGCCGTGGGACGGATCGTAGCACGGTCCGGGATATTGCGTGCTGTCGAACATGAAGAAGGCGGCGCCTTGCTTGGCCAGTTCCAGAAGGTTCTTCGTCCTGGCATCGATAAAAGCGGGATTTGACAGGCAGGGCACTTGATTTCGCTTGCCGTCTTTCGTCATTACCTGGGCCTCGACCGGACAGCAGGCGGGATCGGCCCACGTCGGCGGTACGCCGCCAAGCCCACACCAGAGCGACACCTTTAAGCCGTACTCCTCCTTCATCAGCTTGACGAACGAATCGAAGGATCCGAGCCGCGGCTCATCCCATAAAAAACTGTTGGCGGGAAAGTCCCAGCCGGGGTCCAGGTAGAGCGCCTCGCAGCCAAGTTCTTTCGCCTTGGCCGCCTCGGCCTTCATGTCGTCCAGGGTGTAGAACTCGTCCATGAGTCTTTTCATTTTCGCCCGCAACTCGTCTTGATCCACGTCGAGGGTCGCGATTGGCGCGATCTTGCTGTAATACTCGTTGTCGTAGAGTTCGTTCCAATGGACGGGCGGATTGTAGTCTTTGGCCGGACGGCAACCGACGCCCTCGGTATATTTTCGGAATGCATCATAGGCCGGCTTCCAATCGCCATCGAGCAATTGAAGCCGCGTTGGGCCGAAGG
>JAEWUR010000076.1 GCA_023397045.1 Planctomycetota bacterium | reverse complement strand
AACAGGTCCTTGCAGGATCACCCTCGCTCCGGTCTTGTAGGTAATCTCGGCCAAGCCGGCAGCAAGATGGTACGTGGAGCCCAAGACCACTTCGCGAGTCGGTCGTTCGGTTCCGCTCCATTTGCAGCCGACCGTGCGGGTGACTTGGCCGACGTATTTTGCCTTCGGCAAGGGATTAGGGATTAGGGACTGGGGATTAGAACTGTTGGATCGTTGGACGATTTCAGTTGGCGGGGACACCAGAATAGCGCTTCCAACCAACGCCCCAATCCCAAAAATCACCGTGGTGATCAAATAGGCCACCGACCAGCCCGACGAGAAAAAGCTCGCGGCCCCATGAAGCAGATTGGGAAGGTAGCCGCCTGCCTCGGAGGGGAACGCCGCAGCGGCATTCGAATGTTCGGACACCGTGGGCGAAAGCTCCGCGATCCCGCCGCCGTTGGCACTCCAATCCGTCATTTGACCAACATCGCCGTCCTCCAGCGTGATCGCGCTGGACCGCAAACCCGCGAAGGTGAACGCCCAACGGAGATAGCGATCGCAAAGCGCGGGATCCGCGCTGACCAATTCCTCGAATCGCGAGATCTCTTCGGCGGTCAACTCGCCCAAGGCTAGTTGATCGAGCAACACGTTGAGTTCTTCGAGTGGTTGGACTTCGGAACTCATGGATGCTCCTCTTGTCGGCGCCATCGCTCGACACACTCGAACAGGGTTCGGTGAATTCGCTGCAACGACTTGCGGACACCCTCCAACGAACGTCCGAGTTCATTGGCGATGGCGTTGACCGCTTTGTTCGAGACATATCGCAGGGCAAGCAGTTGCCGGTCGGGAGGCGATAGCATCTCCATGCAACGATTCAGACCTTCCTGCAAAGGGGAGACCGTATCGAGTGAATCGAGCGACCGACTTGCCAGTAGCGCGAGGAACGAGTCGCTGAAATGCGGTTTACGCGTCGATCGATCGCGCTGCTTCAGCACCTCGTAGTATGCCACGCCGCACGCCCAGCGTCTGAAATCACTTTGCGTGTCAAACTGCCCAAACTTCTTCCAAAGCACGACGCTGGTCTCCTGAAGCACATCCTCCGCATCGGCCCAGTGGGGCGTCAGTGCACGAATGTAGGCAAACACGCCGCCTTGGTGCTTGGTCCAAAGTCGCGTGAACATCACGGCGGGATCATCGTTATCCGTCATATGCCGCAAGGTGTTTGCTGAGATTCTGACAAAAGGCCAATGCCGGCAGGCCCGGGCACGGCCCGAGCCTTGATTGACGAGCGGCCGGCAAACCGGGGTTTCCGGCTATGTTCGGTTTCTCTATCTATAATACCCGGCCGTTGAGCCAAAACAGGAAGGCAAAAATCAAAAAAATACCAAAATTCCGAATGTTTCGCGGCAGCCCCCTCGATGGACCGGGTGGGGCAGCACGATGGAATCTGACGGCCAATCGACGCACGCCTGCAAAACGTTGCCGCGCTAAGGCGATGATCGCCGTCGAAATGCGCTGGGGCTCAGTCCGCAGTGTTTCGTGAACAACCGGGACAAATGAAATGCGCTGCTAAAGCCGCACCGGGCGGCAATGTCGTCTAGCGTCAGGTGGGTGCTCAACAATAACTGTCGCCCTACGTTGAGGCGACGCCGCAGCAGATACGCAAACGGCGTCACATGGAAGACGGCCGAAAAACGCCGGTGGAAATAGTTCGGCGCCAAATGGACCGTGTCGGCGATTTCGGCCAGCGTGGGATTGGTCAGGAAACGTTGCTCCATGTAGAGCACGGCCGGCTTGAGCTGTTCATAAACAGGATCGAACGCCGCGATCGGATCGACGTGACAGTTCTCGATGCCGCGTGAAACAAGGTCTGCCAGCATTGCCTGCATCCGATAGAACGCCGAAAGGGAACCGTTCTGGAATAGCAACGGGATTTCCTTCCATGTCGCCTGCCAGTACTTGACCGATTCGCAAGGCCAGGCCTGGACCGATGGGATGTGCGACAGGAGGAACGACAGAGAGAGCGACTCCGGGACGAAATGCACCCAAAATACGTCCATCCGGCGGCTGCATTCCTGACGCAACAAATGATACCCCGGGATAAGATAGGCATAGCCCGGCCGCAACGAGACCTCCTGGGTCTTCAGCACCAACCGAGCTTGTCCGCGTATCGGGACATACAGCTTATAGCATTGGTCCAGCCCATCAACGGGCTTATTCCAGGCGGGATCACAGCGGTGGCGTCCGCCGGCCAACAGCGAAAACATCGCGTCTTGCAGCATGGGATAGGTCGTTGCCATAGTTAAGATTATATATGCGAAAGATAAGCTTGTCCATGTACGGAAGGCGCCGCGGGAGATACAATCAAGGCTATCCGTTGTCCGACTGTAACGAAGGTGAAACGCCGTCATGACCCCGAGAATGTCCTGTTTCGATCTATCGATCGTCGTGGCCTATCTGGCCGCGGTCGTTGCGGTCGGGTGTTGGGCCGGGCGCGTTCGACGTACGGCGGGCGAGGGGAGCCAATACTTTCTCGCGGGCAACACGTTGACCTGGCCGGTGATCGGGCTGGCGATGTTCGCGGCCAACATTTCCACCGTTCATCTGGTCAGCCTGGCGGAGGCGGCCTATAAATACGGTCTGGTATTCGGCAATTTCGAATGGATGGCCGGCTTCATTCTGATTCTGCTGTCGCTGTTTTTTGCTCCACTCTACCTGCGATCCAAGGTCGCGACGCTTCCCGACTTTTTGGAGCGACGTTTCAACCGGCAGTGCCGCGATTGGCTGGCGATCATCTCCATCATCTCGGCCATCGTCATTCATATCGGCATTGCACTCTATACGGCGTCCTGGGTCCTTTGCGGCATTCTGGGCTTGCCCTCCGACGCGACCATCCTTGGCGTCGACGCCCTGATGTTCTTCATCGTCGTCGTGGGCGTTTTGACGGGAATCTACACGATGGTCGGCGGATTGCTGGCCGTCGTGTGGACCGAAAGCATCCAGAGCATCTTATTGCTGATCGGGGCCGTCTGCATCACGGTTGTGGGGTACATTCACGTTGGAGGCTGGGGGGAACTGTCGCAAACGCTTGCGAGTCATCCTCACCCCTTGGCGTCCTCGGCGGAGGGTGGTGTTACGTGGGGCACAGGCAATTTCCTATCCATGCTTCGTTGGGGCGATGATGCCAGCCACTTGCCCTGGTACGCAATCTTCCTCGGCTATCCGGTCATAGGAATCTGGTACTGGTGTTGCGACCAGACGATTGTGCAACGGGTGTTGGCGGCCCGCGATGAGAAACAGGCGAGGCTCGGCCCGCTCTTCTGCGCGTTCATCAAGATCCTGCCCGTCTTCTTTTTCGTCCTGCCGGGCGTCATCTGCGTGGCGCTGGTGCAGAAGGACTTCTTTGACGGCGAGGCGCCCCAAACAGCCGCCGACACGTACACGTTCATGATCGTGCATATGCTGCCGTGGGGGCTGAAGGGATTGGTCACGGCCGCGATGCTGGCGGCGGCAATGCAGACGTGCTCGGCCGCGCTGAACTCGACCGCGACCCTGGTGGCCTACGACATCGTGCGGCGCTGGCGTCCCCAGACGACCGATGGGCAACTGGTCCGAATCGGCAAGGCGACGACGGTCGTCGCGACCGTACTTTCGATCGTGTGTTCGCCGTTGTTTAGCCACTACGACACGATTTTTGAAGGGCTCACGACGCTGATTTGTTACTTGTCTCCGCCGGTGACGACCGTGTTCCTTTTTGGCGTGTTTTGGAGGAAGACGACCTCCCGCGCGGCATATTTCACGCTGGTGGCGGGCGCATTCCTGGGCGCGGTCGTCTTCGTGCTCGATTGGTACAAGGCCGCGACGGGTTGGAACGTCAATTATATGATGGCCTCCTTCTATCTGTTTCTGATCTGCAACGCGATGGTCGTCGCCGCGTCGCTGTTCTATCCGGAACCGATGAAGGCGGAGGCTCGACTCTTGGTTTGGGAAGACTGGCGCGAGCCGTTGCGGGGCGAGGCGCATGGCCACGGTCTGGGCAACTATCGCGTTCTCTCCGGCGTGGTCGTCGCATGTTTTATATTGCTTTACGTCATTTTCCGATGAACCCCTCCACCATGAGGAATGAAATGTCATGTGGCAACCGATTCGTTTCAGCATTGCGGTTCTTGTGGGGATCATGATGACAATAACAACCCCCGACATAACGAAGGCGGCGGATGCGAAATGTCGTAAGCCGGTCCGCTATGCCGGCGTCATCGGCCTCCGCGCGGAGAAGATTGCAGAGTACAAAGAACTGCATGCGGCCATCTGGCCGGAGGTTGCCAAGGCCGTACGCGATGCAAATATCCGCAATTATTCGATCTACCTGAAAAAACTCCCGGATGGAAATTATTGCCTTTTCAGCTATTTCGAATACGTCAGCGACGATTTCGCGTCGGATATGGCCAAGCTGTCGGACAATGCCGACGTGCGCCGATGGTGGAGCGTTACCGAACCTTGCCAAGCTCCATTCGACGATCGCAAGCCGGGCGAGTGGTGGGCGTCGATGGAAGAAGTGTTTCATCAGGAGTGATTGGACAATAGCACGACCGACATATGGCATTACATTCGTTGTGGAGGAATCACGTCATGAGATCTCGGCCGATGGTTTTCACGCTAATTCTGGCTATATGCAGCTCATCCTGCGTCATGGCGACCGAAACGGTGGACATGGATGCCCGGGCTGAGGAGTTGAAGGACCTACGATGGGGCATGTTCGTCTGTTGGTCGTTCAGCACTTTTTCGGGCAAGGAATGGACGCCCGGCATCACCGACGTCGCGTTTTTCCATCCCAGCGGTTGCGACACCGACCAATGGGCGAAAACCGCGAAGGAAGCCGGCATGGGCTACATCCTGTTCCTTGCGAAGCATCACGACGGATTCTGTCTGTGGGATACGAAAACCACGGATCGCAACGTCACGAACAGCCCGCTGGGCAAGGACGTGCTCGCGGAGGTCAAAAAATCGTGCGACCAACACGGCTTGAAACTGGCAATCTACTTCTCGGAGGGCGAATGGGATTGGCCCGACAAACCCGACGGAACGCGCTGCCTGAACGGCGGCGGCTACAACCCCGACATGAAGGCCGCCCAGCTACGGGAATTGCTCACGCAATTTGGTCCCATCGAATACATCTGGTTCGATCATGCCGTTGGCGACGGGGGACTCAGCCACAAGGACACGATCGCCCTGGTCAAGTCGCTGCAACCGGAGTGTTTTGTCGGCTTCAACCACGGCGATCAACAGGGAGCCGATATTCGATTGGGTGAACGCGGCTGGCCTGGACCGTTGGACGACCAATCGGCCGCCGGACCGCATATGGATGATCGCCCGAGCGAGAGTTATCGCCTTGCCGAGTTCACCTATCCGATTCTTCCGCCACACGACGGGGGCGCCGACTGGTTCTACTCGTTGCCGAAGCACGATTCACTTTGCCTGCCCGCACAGAAACTCTATGAGGACTATTTGGGAGCGGTGAAGTATGGCAATATCTTCTCCTTGGACGTCGGGCCAGACTACACCGGCCGCCTGCGCGAAATTGATGTCAAGACGCTGCAAGAGGTTGGCCGGATGATCCGTCAGGGCAATCAATCGGCAAAGGAAGAGGCGAAATAACATGCTGCACGATCCAAGCCATTACGAACCGCCGTCCCCGGCCGAAGAAATCACGCTATCGTCCAAGGACGTCGAGACGCTTCGGCGACTCGCTTCGGAAGTTGCCGAAATCGCCGCCTTGCCGATCCACGCAGAACGGGCGCGCCAATGGCAGAAACTCAACGATCTGGAATCCGAGCGGCCAATGGTTTGGATCAATGAGATTCCCTGGCACGAGATGAACGTCGACGACGAATTGACGCTCGTCACCGAACACCCTTGGGC
>JAEWUR010000027.1 GCA_023397045.1 Planctomycetota bacterium | reverse complement strand
CAGATCGACCACTACTATCCCGCCTCGGCCATCGAGAGCGCCCGAAACACCCTGATCCGGTCCATCCAGCGCGGCGAAGGCACTGGCCTTGTCATCGGTCCCTCGGGAACGGGCAAGACAATGCTCTGCATGATGTTGGCCGAGCAGTTTCGCCGGTCGTTCCAGGTCGTAATGCTGCCGAACGGCCGGCTCAGTTCGCGCCGGGCGTTGTTCCAGGCCATTCTCTACGAACTCGGCCGCCCCTATCGCGGCATGGACGAAGGCGAGGCCCGACTCGCCGTGGTCGACCACCTGCTCAGCGACGACAGCGACACCCGAGGCATGGTGCTGTTGGTCGACGAGGCCCATACGCTACCCTTGCGGCTACTCGACGAGATCCGCTTGCTGACCAACCTTGCCGCCGGCGGACAACCGTTGGTCCGAGCGGTGCTTGCGGGCAATCCGGTGTTGGAAGAACGATTCGCCAGCCCGAAGCTCGACTCGTTCAGCCAACGCCTTAGCGCTCGGTGTTATCTCGAATCGTTGAACCAAACCGAGACGACCGACTTCATCCGCGCCCAGGTCGACATGGCCGGAGGACAAGGCGATTGCGTCTTTCCGACCGAGACCTGCCAAAAGGTCTATGAGGCCACCGGCGGCGTTCCCCGGTTGATCAATCAGGTTTGCGATCATACGCTGTTGCTCGGCTACGTCGCCGGCAAGGAGCAGATCGCGCCGTCCGACATCGAAGAAGCCTGGAGCGATCTCCAACAGTTGCCGACGCCTTGGAGCAGCGAGCCCAAGAGCGAGCAGGTCGACGGCGGCGCCATCGAGTTCGGCTCGCTCGACGATGAACCCGAGCGGCCTCGCGAAAAAAACACTCAGGCTCAAGCACCGGCGCTGCGGATCTCGCCGATCGACGACCTCGATACGGAAGGCGACGCCGAACCCTCGCAACAGATATGCCGCATCGAGCAGCTTCTGGCCGAGGCCGACGACGAATTCCAGCCCGTCGGAACGATCGGGCCAGAGGTCGAACTCGATTTTGAGACCGTCCACCCGTTCGCCGAAGAGTTCGAGCATGAGGAATTGGTCGCCGATCGCTATGCCGCGGTCACTGCGCGAACAACGCCCGAGAGTGTCGCCGAGCCGGTCGATGACGAGATCCACTTCGAGCCTACCCCGATCTCCGAAGTTTTTTGCGCAGCGCGGGCCTCCGAAAAATCCCAGTCCGTCTGCGAACTGACCGACTCCGATTTTGTCGAAACCGCCTCGACGACAACCGCCACGCTCGACGCGGAAGTCCCGGCCGCGCCTCGCACGGTCTCGCCGACGCCGACATCGAAGAAGCCGCGACAGGAATATCGCCGCCTATTCGCCCAGCTTCGCCGAGGATAATGGTTTTCCAAATTCTTCGCATCCAAACGCACGACGCTCGCGATTAGCAAGTTCTCCTGATACGCGGAACACGGGAAAATGAACCATCCGTCCAGCACCGACTTGCCGACGACCGCGCCGCCGTTGACGCTGTGCATTCCTCAGGATTCGAAACGATTCTACTTCCCGCAAGTGCCCGACCGCGAGCAACCGAAAGCCGACGCCTACACGGCAGTCTGGCCGACCGGAAATTCGGGCAACACGGCTTCGGCCTATGCCGAGATTGCGGTAGCCATGCTGAACAAGCTTTCGCGCAATGCGAACGCCTCGGGCGCAGCGTGGCCGCATCATCAAGTCGTGGCGATCACGAGCCCTGGCTCGGGCGACGGCAAGACCGATCTGCTTCTGGAGTTGGCCCCGCAGTTAGCCCAGCGAATGCCCGCCGGGCTGCTGGTCGTCGATGCTTGTTCTCACAAACCCGACCTGACCGCGCAACTGAAACTGCCGGCGTCGACCAAGGCAAGGCAATCCACGCTGATCTACTCGACGAATCACGCGCGGCTGAACGTTCTTCCCGTACCGGCCGTCGATCGGCCGCAGGAAATCGGTCTCGAATGGATCGAGCAATGGCGGGAAGACTGGCTCCTGACGATTCTCGACATGCCATCGCTCGCCGACAACGCCGCCGCGATGATTCCGTATTGCGACGCCGTCTATCTCGTCGTGCGGTTGGGATACACGTCGCGCCGTGCCATCGCCGACTCCGCCCGGGCGATCTACCGCTGCGGCGGGACGCTTCTCGGGTGCTTGGCGATCCGGTAGCCGACAGTCGGCCGAGCGCCGGCCAACAAAAAATGCGAGCGTCGGAACGCGTGACGATTGCCGACCTGGTAAAATGCCGGCAACGTCGAAAACCCGCAGGGCCTGCCTACACGAAATGCCCTGGGGAAAGTGCGTTCCGAGGCCCGCAAAAAGCGTCGGGAGCTGCCGCCCGGAGCCGGACGGAAGACCTATCAGCCCCCATTAGTTTCTATAGGTCGAAAACGCCCCGAAGTCAAATCAAAATATCAGGCGTCGGAATTCAGAATTCCGTCTCCGAAAATTCTTCCAGCAGCGAATCGGCAACCTCGAAGCTCTCGCTCTTGTCGTGCGGATACCGAAAACGCACGGCCAGGAAATCGCTGAACCGCCTTTGGAACGCCAGAACGACGTCCGGGTCGAAATGTCCGCCCGACTCGGCCACGATCATCTCCTTCGCGATCTCCGGAGAATACGCCTTCTTGTAGGGCCGCTCCGACGTTAATGCATCGTAGACGTCGGCCAGTGCCACGATGCGGGCCGCCAGCGGAATATCCGCTCCCGACAGGCCCGACGGATAGCCTTGACC
>JAEWUR010000763.1 GCA_023397045.1 Planctomycetota bacterium | reverse complement strand
TGGACCATGCATTTACGCAATCACGACCTCCCAGTCAAGCGAGAGCCGTTTTGCAGGCCGTCGAATCGGTCGCCGACAGTTCTGACGGTAGCGATTCGTTGCGTCCGGACACGTTTTGTCGCAAAGCATGCTACGTCGACGGAATTGTCCATGTTGGCGTTCAGTTGGCCGATGCCTTGGCCTACGCGCATAGCCGTGGCATCTACCATCGGGACATCAAGCCGTCCAACGTTCTCGTAACCTCGGAAGGTCGGCCGCTTCTGTTGGATTTCAACCTATCCCTGGACGGCCGCCTGTTGGCGGGCAAAGTTGGCGGCACAGTGCCCTATATGGCGCCGGAAGAACTGGCAACGCTTTTCGGGAATGCGCCGACGGTGCGGCAGCGACAATACGACCCGCGATCAGACGTGTTCTCCTTGGGAGTGATTCTCTATGAACTGATGACGGGCACTCTGCCGTTCGGAGAGATTTCCTGGAACCAATCGGTAGAAGAACTTGCTTCTCAACTTCATCAACGCCAGAAGAATGGGCCGGATCCAATCCGAAATCGCAACGCTCAGGTTGACCAACGCTTGGCTCGGCAAATCGAAAGCTGCCTGGCATTCGATCCGGAAGATCGGCCGGAGACGGCAGCCAAATTGGCCAGCGAGTTACGGAAGGAACTCTCGCTGCCTCGACGCACGACTCGGTGGATCGGCAACCATCGCCCGTTCGTGTCCGGCATGGCCGCACTGACATTCGCTTGCGTCGCGGCCATTCTGTTGTTTTTTGCTTTTCGGCCTCCTTACAGCGTTCGCGAACTCCGTAGCGGGCTTTCTTATAACGAGCAGGGTGAGTATGCGCTGGCGGCAGGCTGTCTAGACAACTCGATTCGAGCCAATCCGACCTCCAGTGAAGCCCTGTTTGCCCGCGGAATCGCGCACCAACGTCTGGGAGAGTTCGAATCGGCGATTCAAGATTACAATTCGGCGCATCGGCTGACGGCCCGTCCATTTTTTAAGGCTTGCGAAGGATATTGCTGCAATCGAATCAACCTGCACAAGGCAGCGATTACGGCCTATCAAATGGCACTGGACGAGGGCTATCACCTGCCAGCGGTGCTCAACAACAATATCGGTGTCAGCTATCGGATGCTCCGTAAGATTGACGAATCCGAGCGGTATCTACAGCTTGCCGTACAGCAAGATGATCGTCTCCAAGCCATACACTACAATATCGCCATGACTGCTCTGCAGCGGTCTTTGCGTCAGAAAACGCCAATTCCCAATAAGGTTTTCGTCCACGTGGCCAAGGTAATGGACATCGGGCCTACGACAGCGGAGTTGTGTCATGACCTCGCCGCTCTTTATGCGACGGCAGCGGACCATGACGCCAGTCTGATTCGACCAGCCGTCGAGTATATTGGAGAGGCCATCGAACTTGGCTACAGTCCCGAATCGTTTGTTTCAGATGCGAAGTTCGCCGGGCTTCAGCAGGATCCGGGTTTTCGGAATGTCGTAGAACGAACCTCGTCGACATCAGACACCTCGGAACGGCGAGAGGTTATTCAGCTAATCGATCCTCTCGACAAGATGTAGCCTTTTTCTTACGGTGTAACGGTCGCCCGGCTATCGACCGGCCTGCTGGCCTCGGAAGTGCCGCACGTCCCTGTGGCAATGTGTCATCACGATTCCGTATCGAGACTGTACTCGGTCCCACCGAACGACATTGCACCGAGTTGTTCTGTCAGGTCTTGCAAGAATGCCGGCATAATCGCGAGCAGTTCGGCAAAATCGGTTTTGACCAATACGGTTCCGCCGCCGTCGGCGAGGATAGCGGCCCGCTCTAGAATTGTATCCTGATATGTGGCCATGTTCTGCAATACGTCGCCGTCCGTTGCACGGTACAAACCCGTGGCGCTGATCATTCCATCTCGTTGGGGCTGTGCTTCGACGAAGATGCACTGGAATCGCCCGTTGGGCCATTTCTCTTCCCATCGACCCCAGGTGTATGTGGCGGCCATAGAACTCTCGTCGCTAAAAAAGTTTGATTCCTTCAATCTAATCTCCTAGTTGTAAAATCGGGTGCAATCCGGGCACTGTTTACACAACATGCTATCCGCTGGCCGTCCGGTTGTGCCATCGAAAGACACCCTGGTGGGGCTCCTTTTGCTGATTTTAGTGGTTGTTCACGCGGACGTCGCATGGGCCGCGAGCCTGGAATGAGGTACCGCCATTCCGACCAGCAGCTCGCGGTGCTCGGACTTTTTTCGGCAGCAACGCCCCGTTCTTCGAGGATTTAACAACTTACTTGATGGTGCAACATGTTGCGTAGCGACCGCCCGATCCAAGGCTCACACGGTAGGTTGCCGTGGAGTCACAAAGCTCTTACTTGGAGGTGTTGTCATGTCAGCCTACGCGCCATTCCGCTGTGGAACCACGAAGAGACAGCGTAACCTACGGTTGGAGGTTCTGGAACCGAGAGCGATGTTGTCCCATCCGGCAGTGGCCGCAGTCAATGTGGCTAGCACTCAATGGGATGCCAGTTTCGTTTCCTATTTGGAGTCCCATAGCCTCGGAAGCAGCGGATACGCCATTCCCGTTGGCTCATCCGCTCAACTACAGACTCTCCCCTGGAGCAACATCGACCAGATCAAAATCACCTTCACGCAATCGGTCTCGGTGAAGGCGGCGGATCTGTCCGTCAGTGGCGTCAATACAACGGCGTTTGCGTTTGCCAACTTCAACTACGACCCGAATACCTACACGGCCACATGGAACTTGGCTGCCCCGGTTGCCAAAGACAAGCTTATGCTCGACCTTGACGCAAATGGAATGGTGCCGGTGAAGAGCCTTGCAACCGGAGAAGTGCTGGACGGTACATGGACCGATTGCCAAAGTACGTTTCCCTCCGGCACGGGATCGGGCGGCACCGATTTCGAGTTTCGCTTCAATGTCCTTCCCGGAGACGTCAATGCAAGCAACAATGTGAGCGTAATTGATCCGTACATGACGCATATTCAGATTGGAAAGGGGGTCGGCGACACTGGATACAACTATCGCTGCGACGTTGACGGCAGCGGCACCGTCACCTCGTACGACGAGGATACAGTTCGGGCGCGAATGGGCAACGCGCTTCCCAACGGAGACCCGGTCGGCATGACGGACGATGCTCCAACAACATGCGGCATTGCGGACGTAAGTGTTGGCTCGGGCACGACGGACTATGTTCTGTCGTTAACGGATTTCTTCGACGACGCCGAAACCGCCGCGGTCGATCTAACCTATTCGATCATCGGAAATAGTAACCCGAGCCTGTTCAACTCGCTCAACATCAATGCTTCAAAGCAATTGACGTTGGCATTTGCGAGTGGCATGAAGGGCGACGCGGCTCTCACTGTCCGGACAACAGATCCTAGCGGCATTTGGACCACAGCCTCGTTCACCGTTCGCGTCAGTGACGCTCCTTTCATCAGCAATTTCTACGTTATCAGCGAAGGATTTGAC
>JAEWUR010000750.1 GCA_023397045.1 Planctomycetota bacterium | reverse complement strand
GTGGTGGGGCTCGCTTCGCTCGACCCACCCTACAGCCCCGACATCATTGAAATCATCAACGGACGAAAGAGACAATTCATGCGATTCTCCTGCAACATGCGAATCATCCTGATCTCGACGTGTCTTGTGGCAACCGCCCTGCTCGACCGCGCCGACGCCGTGCAGTTGGGCACCATGCCGGCCAACAAAATCCTATTCCTCGGCAACAGCATCACATTCTGCCCTCAACCCGACTCCGACGATTGGTGGGGCCTCACCGCCAGCGATCCGGACCACGACTACGCCCACTTGCTCACGCAGAAGATCAACGCCGCCTCGGGCGGATCTCTTTCGCTCGTGGTTCCTAACCCGCCACAAGGCACTCCGATCGACGGGGGCACCGGCGAAACACGCTGGGAACCCGGCGATCCGCTGCCCAACTACACCGGCAACATCATCAACATCTGCGACATCTTCGAGCTCAGCTTCGACACCTGGGAGAACCCTAGAATCCAGAACCAACTCGACGGTCAGCCCGACATCGTGGTGATCCAGATGGGCGAGAATACGAATTGGCAGGACAACCGCAACCTGCAGACGTTCAGAACCGCGCTCAGTACCATGCTGACGGGCCTCAAAAACAGCAGCAACCCGCACATCTTCGTAACCAGCTATATCCTCGGCTCGAACCCGGCCGCCGACGAAATCAAACGCCAACTATGCGAGGAGGACCCCACCCATCGCGTGTTCGTCGATCTGAGCATCCTCGGCCAAAACCCGGCGGCCAACTTCGAGAGCACCTATGGCCACCCGAGCGACCAGGGCATGGCGGTCATCGCCGACACGATCTTCGGCGCGATGGAAACCCACAGCGCCCCCGAACCCGGCTCCGTCGCACTTCTGACGATCGGGTCGCTAACCGGTCTGGCGTACGCATTGAAAAAACAAAACAGCAAATACTACAAACACCCGTAGGGCAAGCAGAATGATCCACGAAGGACACAAAGCGGCACGAAGGCGCGGGAAAAGGCATGAAATCACCCGCCGTTCTTTTTGTATACTTCGCGGCCTTCGTGGATTATGCTTATATTATCGATCGTGTGCGTGGTTTTCGGCGACCACCTGACGCCGAGGGACTCCAATGAAACATCGACCGCGAAAAAATGCTTTTACGTTGGTGGAATTGCTTGTGGTGATCACGATCATCGGGATCTTGATCGCACTGCTGCTGCCGGCGGTCCAGGCCGCGCGCGAAGCGGCTCGTCGGATGCAATGCCAAAACAACCTCAAGCAACTCGGCCTTGCCATCCACAACTATCACGACGTTTGGGGACGCTTTCCTCTGGGCGCGGCGTGCTTCTCGGTGCCGATCACTTCGCAGCCCGACCCCAACCTTCACGGCAGCATGTTCGTCGCGCTTCTGCCCTATATCGAACAGCAGGGGCTTTATGATATCTGCGATTTCACAACCGATACCGATTGGAACAGCGTCTATCCGGGCACCGGAAAACACGTCTACGAGACGTGGATCCAAGCGTTGATTTGTCCCAGCGACGATCAGCCAAGGTACTGGGACGGCAACCCGTTGAACAACTGCACCAAAGGCCAAAACCGAGCGACGTCGAACTATGCCGGTTCGATGGGCAATCAGTTGTTCGTCGGTGGAGCATTCCTCGGCAACAATTTCCCCAACAACGGCAGCGATGCACACGGCAACTATAGTTATTTCGGTCCCGGTGGCACAGGCGGGGCCAACCTCTCCGGCGTCTTCAGCCACGTCGCCTGGGCGGCCGCAATCAACGAAATCACCGACGGCACAAGCAACACCGTCGCCATCGGAGAGATTCGGCCAAAATGCTCCCTGCACGCCCGCGACGGCTGGATGGGCATCAACAGCCTCTGGTTCACCACCACGACCCCGATCAACTATCCGAGTTGTCCCGACGAGCCGGGCTATGTCGCACCCGCCAACATCTTCGAACAATGCGGCATCGAACAAGGCTTCAAGTCGATGCACTCCGGCGGCGCCGGATTCGTCTTCTGCGACGGCTCCACCCATTTCCTCAGCGACAACATCAACTACATGACCTATCAAATGCTGGGCGACCGTCGCGACGGCAAAACGCCCGCGGATTATTGATGATGATTCGATCTCCACATTGCACGATCCTGTTCGTCGTTTTGAGTTCCGCCCTGCTGAACGGCTGCGGGAACGGAAATCCCTCGACCTACGCCGTCACCGGCAAGGTGACCTATCATGGAAAGGCGGTCGAAGGCGCGGGCGTCATGTTTATGCCCAACGCCGGACGCCCGGCATCCGCCACCACCGACGCCGAAGGCCGATTCACGCTGCGAACCTATGGCCAAAATGACGGCGCGATCGGCGGCGAGAACATCGTTTGCATCTCCAAGGTGGTGCCCGTGTCGGGCGACGCAACCAATGGAGCCATGCTCATGAAAACAAAGTCCGTCTTGCCGACCCAATACGCATCGCCCACCAGCTCGCCGCTGAAAGTAACGGTGTCGGATACGGAACCCAACGATTTTACGTTCGATTTGACGGATTGAACCGTTGGTTTGCCGACGTAGGCTGCCCGCCGCCTTTCGTGTCTCCCCTCGCCCGGGCACCAACCCGAAGGGTTGGTCGTCGGGAGAGGGGCAGGGGGTGAGGGCGGTTTTAATTCCCAAGAAGGTCGTTCGTATTCCTTGAAAAGCCTTACGCGATATAGCCAGAAAAGGCGGATGGACTCCAAAACTACCCGCCGCCGAAAAGTCGCTCGAATCCCACCCTGAGGACGCGCCGATGAGAAAACTCCCCATTCTGATACTCTGCACGGTGGCGGCGATCGGTGCCGCAAACGGTTTGGTTCGTGCAGACGATGCGGGCGAGCAAACGCATTCGCTCTCGGGCAGCGATTGGTGGATCGCTGCCGATCCCTGCCAAAACGGAACCCGCCGCGAACTGTTCAACGTCGCGCCCTCGTCGCCCGATTGGATTTCGGCGACCGTGCCGGGCAATGTCCAGGCCGATCTCGAATCCTCACACCTATTGACGCCGTTATGGTACGGCGAGGGCGATCTGCGCGTCCATGACGTGCCGCACAGCGATTGGTGGTATCGTAAGGATTTCAAGCTGCCCGCGACGTTCTCCGGAAAACGGGTTGCATTGGTCTTCGACGGCGTCGACCACGAATGCGAAGTGTGGCTCAACGGCCGTCGCATCGGCGCCAACACCGGCATGTTCCGGCAATTCTCGTTCGACGTGGCCGACCTGTTGCGGCCTGGCCAGACGAACCGCCTCGCGGTGCGAATCGCGAGAATGCCGCCGGGATTGACGCCTTTCTTCGAGCGATCGGCCGAAAATCGCATGTACGACGGCTTGTTTTTTGAAGGCCTGAAACAAATGATGTTCCAGCTAAAGGACCTCAAAAGCCCGACCAGCTTGGCCTGGGACTGGGGCACCAATATCTGGTCGCTCGGCATCTGGAAGGACGTCCGGCTCATGGCCACCGGACCGGCGCGCATCGAAAACGTCCGAGTGCAGTCCTCGCTTTCCGATTCCTACAGTAAGGCGACCGTCACCGCAACGTTAGAGGTTGACTGTCTCGATGCTCGACCGGTTCGAGCGACGTTTCGCGTTTCAGGCAACGGGCAAGAGGTCGCCGTCACGTCCGACGCTTCGTTGGTGCAAGGTCGCAACGTCATCAAGGCCGACCTACCGCTCGACAAGCCGGCCCTATGGTGGCCCAACGGTCAAGGCGACCAGCCGCTCTACACGCTGACGACCGAAATCACTCCGGCCGACGGTGGACCGGCAAGTGATGCTCGCTCGACGCGGTTCGGCATCCGCGACGTACAGTGGGTGCATACCGAAGGCGCGGCGGCCGATTTCATTAGCCGGTATCAACTGGTCATCAACGGACGGCCCGTGCGAACGATGGGATCGAACCTGATTCCGCCCGATCTGCTCTTCGGCCGCGCATTGCCCCGAGCGATGCAGTTGCTCCATCGCGCGAAAGCCGCCGGCATGAATACCCTTCGCCAATGGGGCGGCGGCGTGCCTTTGCCCGGCGAGTTCTACGAC
>JAEWUR010000746.1 GCA_023397045.1 Planctomycetota bacterium | reverse complement strand
CGTCCAGCCATTGCAATACGCGTTAGCTGGCTTGGCTTGTGCATTGCATATTGCAACGGATGGCTGGCGGTGTGTTTTTTGTGTGAGGTGCCGTAACATCTTGTTCGGTTGTTTGTTACGGCTATTCTCTCGGCATCGGCCCATTCTCGGCATGTCGATTGCATATTGATCTGCCATGAAACTCGCCATTCCAGTTTGGCAAGGCCGCGTTTCGCCGGTCTTTGACGTTGCCGGGCAACTGCTGTTGGTCGAATTGGCCGACGGTCGAGAGGTTGCCCGAGAGGAACGGCTTGTCGAAGGAAGCACGCCTGACCAGCGAGCGAAGAACCTGGCGGAACTTGGCGTTGAGACGCTGATTTGCGCCGGCATCTCGCAATCGTTGGAAGCAATGTTGGCCGATTGCGGAATTCGCGTGATTGCGAGAATCTGCGGCGGCGTCGAGGAGGTGCTCGCCGCCTTTGTATCGGGTCGGTTGGGCGAGGAGCGTTTTGCCATGCCCGGCTGTTGCGGGCAAAGGCGACGATTGGGAGAACAAGGCGGCGGCCGCGGCCGTGGACGGCACTGTCGTCGCGGACGAAAGGAAAATCCATGAAAATCATCATTACATCGGAAGGTCCGGAGCTGACGAGCCAGGTTGATCCCCGGTTCGGCCGCGCCAAGCATTTTGTCTTGTTCGATACCGAGACCGGCGACGCTGCATCGCACGACAACGCCCAGAATCTCAATGCCCCGCAAGGCGCGGGTATTCAGGCGGCGCAAGCGGTCGCCCGACTCGGCGCCGAGGCCGTTTTGACGGGCCATGTTGGTCCCAAGGCTTTCACGACGCTCCATGCGGCCAATATTGCCGTCTACACCGGAGCGTCTGGAACGGTCAGTGAGGCAATCGAGCGGTACAAAAACAACCAACTCCCGCTTGCCACGAAAGCCAACGTGGAAGGGCATTGGGCGTAGGTCGCTAACACATTCAGCCAACAACTTTTTTGTGAAAGAGGAGAGACAATCATGCCAGGAAGAGATGGAACAGGCCCAATGGGTCTTGGACCAATGACGGGACGCGGTGCGGGCTATTGCGGCGGTCGTGGTATTGCGGGAGTCGCAGGTCGCGGACTGGGACTCGGTTTTCGCGGAGGTCGCGGAGCCGGACGAGGAGGCTACGGTCGTCGCAATATGTTGAATGCCACCGGCCAGACCGGATGGCAGCGCGCCGCGATGGCGGCGGAAGCAACGCCTGTCGCGACGGCCTCGCCGACCGTGAATGTGGAGAAGGAGACGCTTGAAACGGAGATTCGAGCGATGCAGTCGCAACTTGATGCGATGAAGAAGCGACTTGCGGAGATGGAACCCCAGCAGCAATGAGAATTGCAATCGCCAGCGGCAAAGGCGGCACGGGCAAGACTACGGTGGCGACCAATCTGGCGCACGTGGCCGCCGCGGGCGGTTGCGCCGTGGCCTATCTCGATTGCGATGTTGAGGAGCCGAACGGGCATCTATTTCTCAAGCCCACGATCGACCGTCAGCGACCGATCAATAAACAACTTCCGGTTGTTGACTACGGTCACTGCACGTTCTGCGGCCGTTGCAGCGAGGTGTGCCGTTACGGTGCGATTGCTTGCGTCAACGGACAGGTACTCATCTTTGCCGAACTCTGCCATTCGTGCGGCGGATGTGTGTTGGCCTGTCCCGCCGATGCCATGCGCGAAACGCCGAAGCCGATCGGAGAGTTGCGAATCGGCAAGTCCGATGCCGTGTGTTTCGTCGAAGGCCGTTTGAACGTCGGCGAAGCGATGAGTCCTCCGGCGATTCGGGCCGTGAAGGCAGCGGCGGAAAAAGGGGACAGTCCCCATTTGTGCGAAGCACCCGGAGGGCCGTTCCGGCAAATGGGGACTGTCCCCTTTTTCCGCCTGACGATCGTCGACTGTCCGCCAGGCACATCTTGCCCCGCCATTGAAGGCGTTCGCGGCAGCGACCTGGTGCTGTTGGTTACCGAGCCGACGCCGTTTGGGCTGAACGATCTCAAACTGGCCGTCGAAATGGTTCGCGTGCTGAAAATGCCGATGGCCGTGGTACTGAATCGGTGCGACATCGGCGACGATGCGGTTCAGCGATACTGTGCAAGCCAACGGATTGCCATCCTGGCCGAGATTGCCGATGACCGGGCCGTGGCCGAAGCCTACTCGCGCGGCCAACTGGCCTGTGACGTCGTGCCTTCGTTCGCCGAACAGATTCGGTCGCTGCTCGACCAGTTTTTCAATGGAGCAGCACGATGAAGGAACTGGTCGTCATCAGCGGCAAGGGCGGCACGGGCAAGACGTCGGTCGTTGCGTCGTTGGCCAGCCTGGCCGGTTCGTGCGTCCTGGCCGATTGCGACGTGGACGCCGCGGATCTGCATTTGATCTTTGAGCCGAAAACGATCCGGCGCGAAGATTTCACCGGCGGGAGCAAGGCGCGAATCAAGCCGGGCCACTGCACGGCCTGCGGTAAATGCGAGGAGTTGTGCCGTTTCAACGCGATCTATTTCGACGGCCCCGGTAATGGTCGAGTTGCCCGAACGTTCCGCGTCGAGCCGACCGCCTGCGAGGGCTGTGGTGTCTGCGTCGACTACTGCGTAGAAAACGCCATCGAGTTTGCGCCGACGGTTTGTGGTCAATGGTACATCTCGGAAACTCGATGCGGGCCAATGGTTCATGCAAAACTGGGTATTGCCGCCGAGAACTCCGGCAAGCTGGTCACACAGGTCCGCCGCGCCGCTCAAGAGATGGCCATAAGGCAGGACATCGAATTGATTCTTTGTGACGGTTCGCCCGGCATCGGTTGTCCGGTGATCGCTTCGTTGACGGGCGCGAGTCTCGCGTTGTTCGTCGTCGAGCCGACGGTGTCCGGCATTCACGACTTCAACCGCATCGGCCAACTGTCGGCGCAGTTGGGAGTGCCCGGGGTGTTGGCCGTGAACAAGGCCGACCTTAATGAACAGGTGGCGGGCGAGATTGAAACGCTCGCCGTGCGGCACGGAATTGCCCCGGTCGGCCGGATTCCCTATGACGGCGCCGTGACCCAAGCACAGATCGCGAGGAAGACAGTCGTGGAAGCATCGAACGGGCCGGCAGCGCGAGCGATTCGTCAGATATGGAACAACGTGGAAAGGCATCTCGCGGCGTCCATGCCGACCAACGACGGTTTGCTGCATCTTCAAAACGCCGAGCGTTCGGCGGGCGGCCTGCAATGAACGCATTCAGCGACAAAAAATGACCTACTTTTTCCATTGGAGAACTACCCCATGAAAATCGCGATTCCCATGGCCGGCGGCCAACTTTGCATGCACTTCGGCCATTGCGAACAGTTTGCATTGGTCGACGTCAACGAGTCCACGGGCAAAACGACCGGTGCCAACCTGGTCACTCCTCCGCCACACGAGCCGGGCCTGCTGCCGCGATGGCTACACGAGCAGGGGGCGACGGTCATTATCGCCGGCGGCATGGGCCAGCGGGCGCAACAGCTTTTCGCCCAAAATGGAGTGAAAGTTGTTGTTGGCGCGCCGGTCGAAACCGCGGATAATCTGGTGGCCGCCTATCTGGGCGGCACCCTGGTCTCCGGACAAAATGTTTGCGACCATTAAACCAAAGCTCGACCGATTTCTTACGTGCGCAACAATCAACGTGGCAAAAACTCGAATTACCGTTCTGGTCGAGAACACGGCTCGGGGACCTGGCATCCTCGCCGAGCACGGTTTGGCCTTTTGGATTGAACACAACGACCGGCATGTGTTGCTCGACACCGGCCAAGGCGCAGTGATTGCCGCCAATGCCTACAAGTTGGGGATCGCCCTGCGCGAAATCGATGCGTTGATCCTCAGCCACGGGCATTATGACCACACCGGCGGAGTGCCCGAGGCACTGAAGACAGGACGGCCGGTGACGGTCTATGCTCATCCGGCAGCGTTCGCGCCGAAGTTCACGCGCGATCGCGATGGTTCATCGCGCGAAATTGGAATGCCCTATGCGTCGGAACGCGCGATCCACGATTCGCATCGCAGCGTGATTGCTACCGAACTTCCGACCGGCGTTTGTGACGGACTTATTGTGACGGGTTCGGTGCCACGCCAAACGGATTTCGAGGACACCGGTGGACCGTTCTTCCTCGATCAAGCCTGTACGCGGACAGACCCGCTGGTCGACGACCAGTCGCTCTTTTTCGATACCGAGAAAGGCGTCGTGGTGGTTCTCGGCTGCGCGCATTCGGGCATCATCAACACGCTGCACTATATCCGTCAGTTGACGGGCAATCGTCCCATTTACGCAGTCATCGGCGGAATGCACTTGATCGGGGCCGCACCGCAGCGACTGGAGCGGACCATCGCGCATCTTCGAGAAAACGGCGTCGAGCGACTGGCACCCGCCCATTGTACGGGAATGCCCGCAACGGTGGCCCTGTGGAACGCCTTCCCCGGCCAATGTCAACCCTGTTCCGTGGGAACCACCTTCGAATTTGACTGAGCCATGACTGCACAAGCACCTAGCCATTTCGATCAATCGGCGGCAAAGAAGACACGCAGCCTTTCGTGCGTATTTCCCGGCTACAGCGGCGACCAATACCATGTGCCGGGGGCAAAAGCCCCACAAATGGCGGATCTGGGTTGACGCCCGATCCCGAGTTTGTCATACTTAAACCATGCCGTCTGTTGGACTTCGGCCCCGGCCGATGACTCGCAGACAGCCGGCGATTTGTGCCCTTTTCGACAGTTTTGGGAACCCCAAAGCGTTTTCGGGAAGGTCGTCCGCTCTGGCCGATGAACGATTGGCCGTTGCCGGGCGAACCAACGTCCCGTGACAACGCTCCCGTTCCTAAGGCGATCGTAAAAGGCGGCAAATCGAGCGTTTGGTGGCTGTAGCTCAGTTGGTTAGAGTGCCAGATTGTGGATCTGGATGTCGAGGGTTCAAGTCCCTTCAGCCACCCCTTTCGTAAGTCCTTGCTGAAAAGCAAGTTACGTCGCCTGCCACGCATCGAGGGTCTCTTGCCCCAAAGTATTGCCGCCACAAGGCCTCTGGGCGCGCGTACGTGTTTTTTTTAGAGACTGCCGACGGCGCGCCGGAGACGGAGATCGGCCAACTGCGCCTCGTAGGTGCTGTTGTAGAACGTCGTGAAGGCCTGGAGCCGGAGCGATTCCGCGTCCAGGACTTCGGTGTTCGTGCCGACCTGATGTTGATAGCGGTCTCGCGCGACGCGGAGGTTTTCCTCGGCTTGCACGGTCGATTGGCGAACGGCCTCGATCCGGTGGACGGCCGTCTGCAAGTCGAGCCATTTCTGCCGGACTTCCAACGCAATCATCGACTGCGCGTCGCGGCACAATCGCATCGTGGCCTCGGCCTTTTCACGGAGGGCCGCCGTTTGATGGTTGACGCGCCCCGAATCGACCGGGGTCCACTCGATTCCCAAGCCGGCCACCCCGACGCCGTTCGGCGTAACGTAATCGTCTTGGAGCGACACGTATCCGCCGTGCAATCCGACCTGCGGCGCCTTTTTTGCCTGAAGGCTGGCCGCCTGTTCGTGCAGGCTTCGCGCCTGGGCCGACAGCGCGACGATTTCCGGACGGGACTGCATCGCCCTGCATGTCAGCGATTCGACGTCGGTGGGAAGCTCGGCCGCTTGAACCTCGGCCAGCGAGACAGGCGAATCCAAAGGGCGTCCCAACGCTCGATTGTACGCGGCGTTGGCCACTTCGAGCATGTTGTGGACTTGCAGGGCCTCTTGTCGAGCGTTGGCCAGCGCGACTTGACTCGCCAACAGGTCGTTACGCGGCACCAGGCCCTTGTCGAACAGCGCCGATGTGTCTTGCGTGTGCGCTTCGAGGCTCACCACCTTGCTGTCGACGACTTCGATGATCCGCCGCGTGCGCAAAACGGCGATGTAGATCTCGGCAACGTTCATTTTCACGTCGAGGACCGTCCGGCCCATGTCGGCCTGTGACGCGCGAACCCCTTCGTCCGCCGCATTGATCCCATGCGTGATCCGGCCGAAGGTGTAAAGCGGTTGGTTCACCATCGCCTGAAATCCGATGCCGTTTCGATTGAGGAACGGCATTTCGACGGTCGGCATGGGCGCCGGCAACCTTGCGATGAACGCCGGTTCGTCGGTCAGGGCGTAAAACTCACCGCCCATCTTCAGCGAGGGATATCGTTCGGCCTCGGCCGCCGCCGCCATGCTCGACGCGGCGCTGATGTTCCAACGGCTCGACGCAACGCGCTGGTCAACGCAAAGCGCTTCGTGCCAGGCATCTTCCAGTGTTTCTTCCGGGCTTTCGACCGACGGAGTCTCGATGCCCGGCGGGATCGGCTCGTCGTAAGCGACGGGCAGCCGCACGGCGGACGGTGCCTGCCCATTCGCCGACCCGCACACCAATCCGGCTGCGACCAGAACTCTGCCTATACTTCCCAGCAATCCCATTCGACCCATGCCTATTCCTCTCGATCGTTGAGACTCATCGGCAAAAAACAGCGGACTTTGCCAAGGAAAACGAATATTCTCAATAGACCGATTCGTCCGATGTTACAGGCGGAATTGAGCGGCATTCGTTCGTATAGGGGGGATGTGGAGGAAAAACTTAGTTTCCGTTGCGAAAGGCACGTAGGGGCCGCCTCGCGGACCATGAAAAACCGAAAACACCGCGATGGTCCGCACGGCTGACCCTACCCAGGTTGCGGCCTGCTCGCAGCCGGGGCCGCCGGCGCGGTCAGCGATCGGCGAATCGGACGGTCGACTTGACAACCCGTCGCGTCGTGTCAGAATTCGGTCTACGCAATCGTTCGCAAGCCGTCCGACCGGTCTCGAGGAGTAATCGATGTCCAACGCCGAGGTCCCGCCGCCGTCTCCCCAGGAATTGAAAGCCGCCTTCAAGGCGTTCAAAAAACGGCTCAAACTGACCTGTCTCGACGATCAATCGCGGATCGGCGTCGGTCCGATGAGCAGCGGTCGCAATTCGGGCATCGTCGGCATCACTCCGCCCGACCAATATCCGACGGCCGTATGGGAAGAACTCGTGCGGCAGGGCAAGCTTCGATCGGCCGGCAGCGGGATGTACGAGCTGGCCTAGCGGTCTGTCCAATTCATGCACGGGACATCGCAACCCGAAGCGTAAGCGAGGGACAGCCTCGCTTACGCTTCGGATTACGACTCTGTCGCACCGAACCTCCATTAGTAACGGCGATCTGGACAGGCCACTAGCCAGAACGTCGCTGTTCCGGATGATGTCGGTTCATTGCGCCGCCGACTTGCTCCCCTCGGGCGATCCGCTGATCGCTTGGCCTGTCGGCAACGGTCGGGCGGCGATGGTGTAGCCGAGCCGGTACAGTTCCTTGCGAATTTCGCGGAAGGCCTCGAAGCCGTCGGGATAGATCCAGATCGTGATGGTCGTTCGGCCCGGAAGGATCTTTTTCAGAGCCGCGCGGAACTCGGAATCCGGCTGCATCGCCAATCGGATCGGTTCGCCGAGGTCGTTGGCCGCGGGTACGAGCGTCCAACGCTGCAATCGAGCGTAGGCGCCGCCGCGACCTTGCGAGTCGGGCGCTATTTCGTGACGCTCCAGCGTGTAGCGAAGTCGAAAGCCGTCGATTGGCCCGACGGTGTCGGTGAACTCCGATTCCTCGCGCAAACGATAGACCTGGCGTCGGGCCTGCGATTGAAATTCTTCGAGCAACGGCTCGATCGGCACGAAGATCGCGCGGCCATTGGCGATCATGAGATGCGTCTCCGGGCCATCGACCGCGCGGCTGATCGGCGTCGGGTAACTTTCGATGACCACCGGGGCCGACGAATCGCGATCGACCTGCTCGCGCTGCTTGGCGAGTTGCTCCAATTGTAGTTTCGATTCCGCAAGTCCTCGGGCCAGGTCGAAGTCGGCCTGTTTGGTTGCGTCGAGCTGCTTCCGTTCTTGCGCGATCTTGTGTTCGGCGGCGGCGACCATCGTGGCCAACACGTCTCGTTCCACACCACGCCGGGCCGTCTCTCGCTCGATGCTTTGAATTTGTGCGGCTGCCTTGGCCACGTCGACTTGCATTGCCCTTTCGTCGGCCATGTCTTTTTCGAGCGCCGCATTGGCCGGATCAGCGGGAATCGACATTTCGATCGGCTGGTTCTTGATTCGCGAACCTTCGAGCACCACCATGATAATCATGATGCTCACGACGCTGGCCACGATATCCAGAAAGGAGTCGCTGTTGACCGGTTCGGAATGTTCTTGGATGGGACGTGCCATAGTCGATGGTGTTGAAAAATCGTCGGTTTGCGATTGGCCGGCCTTTGCCCGTGGCGACCGGACCCTTACTTTCTTTTGACGATCATCCCGCTTCCTTCGAGCAATGCGGAAAGATCGGTAAAACGATCGTCGGCGCCCGGGGCAACGGCGACCTGCAACACGGGACTCCAGTACATGCCGCGGCCGGCGATTCCCCAAGCGTCCATGTGTTCCCACACGCCCGCGATGAACGTGTCGATCGAGGATATCGTGCGCGGACCGAGCGGAATGACCTTATTGTGGGCGGGCTCGCTCTCGGAAGCGATGACGAGGCGATCCGGATAGCACTCGATTTGGATCGGCCGCGTGACGCCGACCCCGCCGCGCGCCGCATCGCGCAATCCCCAGTCGGCGCCCCGGCGTTCCACGAGATTCGGCGCCGGTTTCTTCGGACCTTTTTTCTCGTCGACGTCGTCTTTCTTTTTTGGCATCTCGGGCGGCGGTTCGGGTCTCGGCTGCCATTCGCCGGGCCGTAACGCATAGCCTCGAGGACCGTCGGTCATTGGGGCGTCTTTTTCTTTGGACGATGGCTGCGCGGGCTGTTCGCGAGGCGGTTGACCCACGACATATCCCTCGGGCCGTTCGCTCGATGCCGCTTGAGCCGATCCTGGCGCAGATGCACCCGGTGAGGATGCACCCGGCGAAAGCGTCGCGCCGAGGTTCGACGATCCCGGCGTAGCGCCGCTGGGACAAGAGCCACCGCCTGCCATTCCGCCCGCACCGCTTCCATATCCACTACTGCCACTGGCGCTGCCACTGCTACTGCCGCCAGGATAGCCACCACCTTCACCGGCGCCGGATCCGCCGGCGTATCCGCCGTTGCCGCCGCCGGCATAACTTCCGCCGGCAACACCACTTGACTCGCCGCCGGGGAATCCGCCAGCCGCACCGCTGGGAACGCCACCGGAACTGTTTGCATATCCACCGCCGCTACCAGCGTAAACGCCACCGGTGCCGGTGCCGGTTCCGCCTGCATAACTGCCGTTGCCGCCGCCAACAGAGTTTCCACCTGCGACACCGCTCGATGCGCCGCCTTGAATTCCGCTTGGAACACCGTTCGGATCGCCGTTCGTCGGGGCGCTGCCGCCGTTTGCATATCCTCGGTTGCCATTTCCGCCGGCGTTGCCATATCCGCTGGGGTAGCCACCACCGGCGACACCGTCAGTTCCACCACCGACGTTGTTTTCATATCCGCTGGCGTTGCCATATGCAGAAGTTCCTTCTGCACCGCCGCCAACACCGCCGCCAGCACCGCCGCGAGTGCCATCCCCGTAACCGAGGGCTGGGCCGTCACTGGACGGTTCGCCGGTTGCGGCATCGCTGCCGACCGAGCCCGACGGTTCGGCCTGGGCATAATCCTCTTCGCCCGCCGGAACCGTCTGGCGAACGAAACCGCCATTCGGGGCCGCGTGATAGACGACCTTCGTGC
>JAEWUR010000735.1 GCA_023397045.1 Planctomycetota bacterium | reverse complement strand
GAGGTCTACCGCACAACCGACGTCTTGGTGGTTGCCGGAACGCTGCCCGGTGCGCGGCTCCGCAAACTGATGCAGGCCTGCGAGGAAGGCAAGCTGAATCTCAAGATCATTCGCCCGTTGATCGATCGCTTGGAAGGCGACAGCCGCGTCCCGATCCGCAACATCGAAATCAACGACCTTCTGGGCCGCGATCCCATCTCGCTCGACACACAAAACATCGGCCAACTGCTCCAAGGACGCCGCGTGATGGTCACCGGCGCCGGCGGAAGCATCGGTTCGGAAATCTGCCGCCAGATCATCCGGTATTGCCCGCAATCGCTGATCCTGGTCGGCCGCGGCGAAAATCGTATTTTCCACATCGAGCGCGAGCTTCGCGAACTGCATACGTCGACCACGATCGTTCCCTGCATCGGCGACATCACGGGCCGGAACCGCATGGAACAGATTTTCCAGGATCATCGCCCCGAGGTCGTCTTCCACGCCGCCGCCCATAAACATGTGCCCCTAATGGAGGCGAACGTCGGCGAGGCCGTCCACAACAATGTCTTCGGCACGAAATGCCTGGCCGATCTGGCCGACCGCTACGGCGCCGCCAGCTTCGTCATGATCTCGACCGACAAGGCCGTGCGCCCCACCAGCATCATGGGCGTCACCAAGCAAATCGCCGAACGGTACATCCACACGCTCTCCCAAGAATCGGCCACGCGATTCACCGTCGTTCGTTTCGGCAACGTCTTGGGCTCGGCCGGAAGCGTCGTGCCGATCTTCCAAGAACAGATTCGCCGCGGAGGTCCGATCACCATCACCGATCCGCGAATGACCCGGTTCTTCATGACCATTCCCGAGGCGTCGCAGCTCGTCTTGCAGGCCGCCACGATGGGCGCCGGCGGCGAAATCTTCGTCCTCGAAATGGGCGAACCCGTCAAAATCGTCGACCTCGCTCGCGACCTCATTCGTCTGTCCGGTCTGCCCGAACATTCCATCGAAATCACCTACACGGGCATTCGGCCGGGCGAAAAACTCTACGAAGAACTCTATTTCGAAGACGAACAGACGCTGCCGACCTCGCATCCAAAGCTCAGAGCGGCCTACCATCGCCCCTACTCACTGGACGAAGTCCGCCGCTCGATCGTCCAACTCGAACGGCTGGTTCGCGAACCCGAGACCGTCCTGCGCCAAAAACTGCACGAAATCGTCCCGGAGTTCCAGTCGCCAACCGACGGGGTTGACCAAGCGATACCTTTGCGATTGGAGGATCATGGCGTCAAGGCAATCGCTTGATTCGGGCCTCCGTTCCCAGACGCATCTCCCCAGCTCTCCTCCCCGCGTCTGCGACCCTCCCCAACATCGCCGCCTGCCCGTCGTCGTCTTTTCGACAGCCGGTTCTGGTGTTATGCGGGAATTAATACAGTATAATGGTAATGCTTTGTTTTCGGCCCGTGGATCGTGGGCGGAATGACGCGCAATGAGGCGCCCGACACAACAAATAATTGGCCATAACAGCGGGGCTCAAAGCCACCCACGGGGACGGAGTCCGCGCCGGCTGAATTCTTCTTTCTCGGGAGGTCGAACGTGCAAAAACGTATAGCGGTCTTGGGTTGCGGCTATTGGGGTAAGAACCTGGTCCGCGTCTTTTCGCAGTTGGGCGCGCTGCGCTGCGTCTGCGATACCGACGCCGTTCGATTCTCCTCACTGGCTATGGAAGGCGACCGCCCGGTCTTCACCGACAGCATCGCCGACGTCCTGGCCAGTCCCGACTACGACGCCGTCGCCGTCGCAACGCCCGCCGCAACCCACTACGACGTGGTCAAGCAGTGCCTCGCGGCCGGCAAAGACGTCTTCGTCGAAAAACCGCTCGCGCTCACCGCCCGGCAAGGCGAAGAACTCGTCGAAATGGCCCAACAACACGGCCGAATCCTCATGGTCGGCCACATCCTGCTCTACCATCCGGCCGTCATCAAGCTCCGCGAGTTGATCCAGCAAGGCGCGCTCGGACGAATCCTCTACTGCTACTCCAACCGGCTGAACATGGGCCTGATCCGGACCGAGGAGAACATCCTCTGGAGCTTCGCGCCCCACGATATCTCGGTCATGCTCCATCTGCTGGGCGAGGAACCAATCTCCGCCGAGGCCGAAGGCCAAAGCTACCTCACCCCGGGCGTCGTCGACGTCACGCTCAGCCGCCTGCGTTTCCGCAGCGGAGCCAGCGGCCACATCTTCGTCAGTTGGCTCCACCCGTCAAAAGAACAAAAACTCGTCGTCGTCGGCTCCGAACAGATGGCCGTCTTCGACGACACCGCCGAACAGAAACTGCTGCTCTATCCGCATCGCGTCGATTGGACCAGCCGCATGCCGAAGGCCGTCAAGGCCGACGCCATCGCCGTCGATCTGGAAAAGGCCGAGCCGCTGAAGCAGGAATGCCAACACTTCCTCGATTGCTTGGCCAATCGCACCGCCCCTCGCTCCGACGGCCGCGAAGGGCTTCGCGTGCTCAAAGTGCTCGACGCCTGCCAACAGTCGCTCGAAAAAAACAGCGAAAAACAGCGTACGCCGCCGAAACAGGATGCCGCCGAACGCGAATACTTCGCCCACGAAAGCGCCTACATCGACGAACCCTGCTCCATCGGCCGCGGCACCCGCATCTGGCACTTCTCGCACATCATGAAGGGCGCGAAGATCGGCGAGAACTGCGCCATCGGCCAAAACGTCGTCATCGGCTCGGCCGCCGTGGTGGGCAATGGCGTCAAGATCCAGAACAACATCTCGATCTACGACGCCGTCACCATCGAGGATGGCGTCTTCTGCGGACCCTCGATGGTCTTCACCAACGTCATCAACCCGCGCAGCGAAATCGTTCGCAAAAACGAATACCGGCCCACGCTCATCAAACACGGAGCGACCCTCGGCGCGAACTCGACGATCGTCTGCGGCCACACGGTCGGCCGCTATGCGTTCATCGCAGCCGGGGCGGTCGTCGCCGCCAACGTACCCGACTTCGCCCTGATGGCCGGCGTCCCCGCCAAACAAAAAGGCTGGATGTGCCGCTGTGCCGGCTCGAAACTCGATTTCGACGCCGCCGGCGCCGCAAAATGCCCGGCTTGCGGCGCAACCTACCGCCTCGAAAACGGCCAGGTCTCAGAAACCAGCAACTCGTAATCGCAACATAAGGTCCACGGGTTTTTGAACAGAAGGAAACAGCGGAAACAGAGGTGCCGTTTGACACGTAAAAACTCCTCGGCAATAGCAAAATCAATTCCGAATCTTTTGTGAATCCACTGCCGAAAACCCTCAACCGACCAAAAATCATCTCTGTTACCTCCGTTTCCTCCTGTCAAATTCTTCGTCCGCATTATCGCACCACAATGCCTTCGGATTCTAAACAGAAGATAACAGAGGAAACAGAGATGCCTTTCGATGTGTCCGAATCCTCCGATAATTTCAAAACCAATTCCGAGTCTTTTGTAAATCCGTCGTGAATCCATTGTCGAAAACCCTCAACGTACCAAAAATCATCTCTGTTACCTCTGTTTCCTCCTGTTAAAATTGTCGTTCGGACGCATCCTTGCATCCCCTTTACCCACAAGCCTCGGCCATCACGCACGACGTCATCGCGGCAGCCATCGAAGTGCACAAGGACAAAGGCCCGGGACTATTGGAATCGATCTACGAATGGTGTCTCACCAAGGAACTACAGCTTCGCGGGCACGAGGTGCAGAACCAGAAAACCGTGACAATTCGGTACAAGGACTTCACGCGAGAAGACCCGCTGAAATTCGACGTACTCGTCGATCATTGCCTGTTGGTCGAAACCAAATCGGTCGATAAGGTTCACCCCATTTACAAAGCTCAGCTAATGAGCTATATGAAACTACTTGA
>JAEWUR010000704.1 GCA_023397045.1 Planctomycetota bacterium | reverse complement strand
CTCGTAGACCGACAGGGGCAGGCCGACGGGCAGCGGAAAGACCATGCCCACGCGGCGGCGCAGTTCGTAGACGTTGCGGGTTTGGAATACGTCTTGCCCATCGATCAGCACTCGGCCGGTGACCTTGGCCTTGGGCACGAAGTCGAGGGTCCGGTTGATGCAGCGCAGGAGCGTGGTCTTGCCGGCGTTGGCCGGGCCGATGATGCTGAAGATCTCTTTTTCGGGAATTTCCAGCGAGACGTTCCGCAGCGCGACCTTTGGGCCGTAGCTGACCGTGACGTCTTCGAACTGGATGGGGATGGACATCTGAAATCACCGGGACCAACGTGGAAGGGCTACCATTTCTTTCGCGAGCGCAAATAGATCCGCAGCCCGATCGCCAGGGTGTTGACCGCCAACACGAGCCCGATCAAGACGACGGCCGTGCCGTATTGGATCTGATCGGAAACGCCGCGGACCTGGGTGGCCAGCGTGAACAGATGCATCGACAGAGCCATGCAGCGGTCGTCCAGGCCGTAAGGGAAAAACGATTGCCAGCCGTGGTCGGGCACGGGCATGAAAAACACGGCGCCGGTGAAGAGGATCGGCGCGGTTTCGCCCGCCGCACGCGATACTTGCAAGATGACGCCCGTCAAAATGCCGCTGATCGAATTGGGCAACACGATGGTGCGGATGGTTTGCCAGCGCGTCGCGCCCATGTTCCAGCAGGCCTCGCGAAACGACATCGGCACGGAACTGAGCGCCTCGCGGGTGCTGGCGATGATGACCGGAAGCGTCATGACGGCCAACGTACACGAGGCGGCCAGCAACGATCGACCCATTCCCGCAAAAAGCACGAAAGCGCCGACGCCGAACAGTGCATGGACGATGCTCGGAACGCCAGCCAGGTTGACCACGGCCATGTTGATGATCCGCGTGGCCCAATTTTCACCGGCATACTCGTTGAGATAGACTCCGGCGAGGATGCCGACTGGCGCGGCCACGAGCAGCGACAGCAATACAAGGAAGAAAGTGCCGATCAGCGGAGCCCAGATGCCCCCGGCGGTCATGTAGTTCTTCGGGTTTTCCAGGAGAAACGAGAGCGTCAACACAGGCCACGCTTGGATGACCAAATAGGTCAGGATGGCCACGACCGGCAGCACGAGCGAGAATGTGATCGCGCCGAGAGTCCATTGGGCGACGATCTCCTTGATCCGCTTGCGTTTCTCCAATGGCGAGGGCGCGAAAGGATTGCTGCCGCCCTCTTCCGTTGGGAGAGAGTCCGGAGGTGATGGCCGATCGACGGCCGCCTGGTTGTCTTGTGCTGGTTTCATCAATACGATTGACGCCCTGACTGTAACCCTATTCCAAAGGGAGAGAGGGCGCGATTTTCTTAATGCGGTTCGGTGCGAATCCCTTTTACGACCAGATCGGCGATCAGATTGACCATGAACGTGATGAAGAACAGCAACAGTCCGATGACGAAAAGCACCTGATAATGGACGTCGCCGGCGACCGATTCGCCAAGCTCCGAGGCGATCGTGGCGGTCAACGTGCGGACGGGATCCAACAGGCTGTGCGGAATCTGGACGGCATGGCCGGTACACATCAATACGGCCATCGTCTCGCCGATGGCGCGGCCGACGCCGAGGAGCACGGCAGCGAGCAGCCCGCTTCGGGCGGCAGGGAACAGTACGCGATAGACGATCTCCCAGCGGCTGGCGCCGAGCGACAAGGCGGCTTCGCGATAGGAGTCGGGCACGGCCTTCAATGCGTCTTCGCCGACCGAGACGATGATCGGCACGCTCATCAGTGCGAGGATGATGCCGCCGTTGAGCAGGTTCACGCCGACCGGCGCGCCGGTCAACTTGATGATGATTGGACCGAGGACCATGTAGCCGACGAATCCCCAAACAATCGAGGGGATGGCCGCCAGCAGTTCGATCAGGACTTTGAGGACTTCCTTGACCTTGCCGTTGGCGAATTCCGACACGTAAACCGCCGCACCCAGGCCGAGAGGGACCGCCAAGGCCATCGAAAGCGCCGTGACCGACAACGTGCCGACCAGTAGGGCGAGGATGCCATATTGCGGACGCACGTCGGACGACGGTTGCCAATGCGTGCTGGTGAAGAACTCGATCAGGTTCAGCTCTCCGAACAGTGCGGGCGCGGCCTCTTTGAAGACGAAGAAGAAGATCGAGAAGACAAACAGGATCGCGCTCCAGCCGCACAAGCGAATGAGCCATTCGATTCCCGGCTCGGCGCGATCGACCGCGACGCGCAGGAAATAGGAGAAGGAGCGCGTTTTGCCCGGCCGAGCCGTGGTGTTCGCGTTAATGTCACTCATGCAGGTTGACGGGCACATACCCCAGATCAAGGACGACTTTTTGACCTTCCGGTCCCAGAACCCAATCAAGGTATTCCTTGATCGCTCCGGCGGGTTCGCCGATCACGTAGACCTGGAGCGGCCGCGTAATCGGATATTTTTCGCTTCGGGCGTTTTCGACGGTGGGCTCGATGGCAGTGCCGCCGGTCGTCTTCGACACCTTGAGCATCTTCACGTCGGGGGTATGGTAGCCCATCCCGCTGTAGCCGATGGCCGAGGGAGTGCGTGAAATCAGCGCGACGACGTCTTTCGATCCGCTCTGATCGATCGAGCCGAGTTTGAAATCTCGTTTGTCGCCCAGGATGACTTCGCGAAAGTAGGTGTAGGTGCCGGAACTGCTCTGGCGGCTGACCCGAATGATGTCGGTGTCGGCGAGCGGGCTGTCTTTTACTCCCAACTGCGACCATTTGGTGATCGTGCCGCCGTCGCCGTAGATTTCGGCGAGTTGCTCCATGGAGATGGTGTCCAGCGGGTTGGTCTTATCCACATAAATGGCCAGTGCATCGTAGCCGACGATAATTTCCTTGGGATCGGCGCCACGATTGGCCTGGGCTCGCTTGATCTCGATTTCCCGCATCTTGCGGCTTGTATTGGCCAGGTCGCAGTTGCCGTCGATCAGGCTGGCGATGCCCACGCCGGATCCGCCGCCGAGGACCTGAATGCTAATCGAGGGGTGCGACTTGCGATATTCCTCGGCCCATGCCTGGGCGACGTTGACCATCGTGTCGGATCCCTCGACGCGGATGACGTTTTCGTCGGCTTGGCCGCCCCGGTCCGGCCCTTTTCGGCATCCCAGGATGACGGCCGGCAATGCGATGAAGAGCAGCGAGAAAAGCCAATGCGGTTTAATGAATCCGAACATCGCGTATTTCTTCCTTGTGCTCTGTAACCATTCTCGAACGATAATTGAACCTCTTGATAACAGACCACTTACAGCCCGTCAAGCAACCCCGCCAGGGAATGTTGATTCATGAGCACCGGGGGGGCGGTTCGGTGTACCGAATGGGGATTTTTCAGGCGGCGGGGCGTCAAAATGCCTGCCGTTTTCCTGATCGTCAAAACCGCCGCCTACAACGCGGTCGGCCCAAAGGGGGATAACCGCTATTTTGGCATTTAACATTCGATTGTCGCTCGTCCGACATTCCCAATCCGACGGTCGTCCCTCTTTCCCGATCACAGATCGGCGTTAAACTAATAAAGACGTGTTCCACAGGGCGGCAGGGCCCGCCGGCCAACTTGAAAAAGCTGACGATCACACGAGGATTCCATATGAAGAATGTTGTAACCCTGGTGCTCGGCGGTGGTCAGGGGACTCGCCTCTATCCGTTGACCAAATTTCGCTCGAAGCCGGCGGTTCCCGTGGCGGGCAAGTATCGACTGATCGATATCCCTTTGTCGAATTGCATCAACAGCGGGCTGAACCGCTGTTATGTGCTGACGCAATTCAATTCGGTCAGCCTGCACCGCCATATCCGGTCGACCTACACCTTCGATCCGTTCGACGGCGGTTTCGTCGAGGTCTTGGCGGCTCAGCAGACGCTCGACAACACGAACTGGTATCAGGGCACGGCCGATGCCGTCCGGCAGAATCTTCGTTATGTCGAGCAGGCGGGCATTGAATACGTCTTGATCCTGTCGGGCGACCAGTTGTATCGAATGAACTTCGAGGAGATGATCCTCGCCCATATCCAATCGAACGCCGATGTGACGATCGGCGCGGTGCCGGTCCATAGCCGTGATGCGGCGGGTTTGGGCATCATGCGATTGGACGACACCGGGCGGGTCGTCGGTTTCCTTGAGAAACCGAAATCGGAACAAGAACTCGAAATCGTTCGGACCGCGCCGTCGTGGATCGATGCGCGGGGGATCGAAAGCCGCGGCCGCGACTGCTTGGCGAATATGGGCATCTATCTGTTCAATCGCAACGCCCTGGTCGACGTGCTCCGCAAGACCGACTACCGCGACTTCGGCAAGGAAGTGTTCCCGGCGTCGATTCGAACTCGCCATGTGCAAGTTCAACTGGTCGACAGTTACTGGGAAGACATCGGAACGATCAAGTCGTTTTATCAGGCGAACCTCGACCTGACGAAGCCGAACGCCCCGTTCGACCTGGCGTCGCCCGAGGCGCCGATCTACACCCGGGCGAGATTCCTCCCGCCGACGCGATTCGACGGCGCGACGATTCGCGACAGTCTTGTGGCGGACGGCTCGATGATCGAGCCGGGCGCGGTGATCGAGAACAGCGTGATCGGGCTTCGGTGCCGCATTGGGCGGAACGTCGTGATTCGCAACACGGTTTTGATGGGGGCGGATTTCTACGAAACGCCCGAGGCCATCACGGCGCATCGCGCGAACGGGAATCCGCCGCTGGGCGTCGGCGAAGGTTCGCACATCGAAGGCGCGATTATCGACAAAAACGCCCGAATCGGCCGGAACGTGCGGATCGTGAACGAGAAAGGGCTCGATACCAGCGAGGAGACGCCGTTCGGCATGATTTGCGATGGCATCGCCGTGTCGGCCAAAAACACGACCTTGCCGGACGGATGGAAGTTGTGACAATGGACCGAGGGCGGTTTTTCATCTAATTCGATCGATTCTTGGGGAACGCGTCGTATGAACGAAGTCGCCATTCGCATTCACGTTGAACCGCTGGCCGAAGGCGGATTCGTCGCCACAAGTCCCGATGTGCCGGGATTGGTGGCCGAGGGCCGGAGTATTGTCGAGGCGGCGGAAATCGCGCAGGGGCTGGCGAGAAAAATCGCGGAGTCATGTCTGGAACATGGTGATCCGTTGCCGCCTGCGCTGTCGCCGTTGGCGGAAGCGGACGCTTTGGATCTCGTGGTGCCGGTTGGAGTGCGATAATGGGCCGACTCGCGGGATTCAAGTATCGCGAGGTTGCCCAGCGGTTGCGGACCTTCGGTTGGGCATTCGATCGGCCAGGGCCGGGCAGCCATGAGGTGTGGCGTCATGCGTCATCAGGTCGCAAAGTGACTCTGCCTCACCACTCGCATGACATGGCCGAAGGAACGTTGCGAGCTGTTCTGCGCGAGGCGGGGATCGATCCGGATGATTTTTTGAAAGCATAACTGCGAAGACGACGGGAAAAGATGGAATTGACACCGAAAAAACTGCCCTTCTCAAGAGCGACAATCGAACGAATTCTTGCGGATCACCCCACGCCCTTTCATCTGTACGATGAAAAGGGCATGCGTGAAAACGCGAAACGATTGAAAGCCGCATTCGATTGGGTGGATGGATTCCGCGAGTTCTATGCCGTGAAGGCTTGCCCTAATCCTTCGATCCTGAAGATCATGAAGGAGGAGGGGTTTGGAGCGGACGCCAGTTCGATGGCCGAACTGGTGCTTTCGGAACGGGTCGGCGTGACGGGCGAGATGGTGATGTTTTCGTCGAACAACACGCCGGCCGCCGAGTTCGTCAAGGCGAAGCAGATGGGCGCGATCATCAACCTTGATGACCTCGACCACATCGCCTTTCTCGATCGGACGGCGGGTCTGCCCGAGCTGATCTGCTTCCGCTACAATCCCGGCCCGTTGCGCGACGGCAACGTGATTATCGGCAAGCCCGAGGAAGCAAAATACGGCTTCACGCGAGATCAGCTCCTGGAGGGCTACCGGATATGCCGCGACAAGGGCGTCAAGCGATTCGGCCTGCACACGATGGTCGCCTCGAACGAGTTGAACATCGAGTATCACGTCGAGACGGCCCGGATGCTCTTTGATTTGGTCGCCGACCTTTCGCAGGAACTGGATATTCATTTCGATTTCGTCAACCTGGGCGGCGGCTTTGGAATTCCGTATCGACCCGACCAGGCGGGGCTCGATTTCGAGGCGCTTTCCGCGCGAATTCACGAGTTGTACGACCGAGCCATTGTGCGCCGGAAGCTCGCCCCGTTGTCGATCTATATGGAAAGCGGTCGGGCGATGACCGGCCCGTTCGGATATCTTGTCACGCGCGTTTTGCATTTGAAGCATACGTACAAAGATTACGTCGGCGTTGACGCCTGCGCCGCCAATTTGATGCGGCCGGCGATGTACGGGGCCTATCATCACATCACGGTGTTGGGCAAGGAAGACTCGCCGGCCGATCACGTGTACGACGTCACGGGCTCGTTGTGCGAGAACAACGACAAGTTTGCGATCGATCGAAAACTGCCGAAGATCGAGGAGGGCGACATCGTCGTGATCCATGACACCGGCGCGCATGGCCACGCGATGGGCTACAACTACAACGGCAAACTTCGCTCGGCGGAACTTCTGTTGCGATCGGACGGCAGCGTTCAGCCCATCCGGCGTGCCGAAACGCTCGACGACTATTTTGCGACGCTGGATTTTTCGGTGATTTGAGGTTTTTTGTCGGTTTCGTCTGTCGTAATTTCAGAATTGACACGATCGGCACACTTGGCCATACTACAGACCGTTTTTTTGATTCATTTGCCGAGAAACCCACCCTTCAGAGGCCGGTCCATCCGGCTGACGACGCCGGCCGAACCACCCGAATGACTTCCTTGCCCCGCCGCCGATTGCCGTTCCTTGCGATGCTGGTTGCCTCGCTGCTATGCGCGGCGACGGCCGACGCTCAGGATTGGGCCAAGGCGATGTTCAACGCGACGAGCCATGATTTTGGCGTCGTGGCGCGTGGGGCGAAGGTGGAATACCGATTTATCGTCGAGAACATCTACGAGGAAGATGCCCACATCCAATCGGTCTCGTCGAGTTGCGGCTGCACGACGCCGACGGTGAATCGCAACTTGCTGAAGACGTGGGAGAAGGCCGAGATCGTCACGACGATCGACACGCGAGGTTTCTTGGGCCGAAAAGACGCGACGGTCACCGTGGTGTTCGACAAGCCGTTTCCGGCCGAGGTGCAACTGCACGTCCACACGTATATTCGCAGCGACATCGTCGTCCAGCCGGGCGCGGTCTCGTTCGGTTCGGTGACCGAGGGGGCCGGCGCGAAGCAGACCGTCAACGTCAGCTATGCCGGCCGCGATGATTGGCGCATCGTGCGCGTCGAGAGTGCCAATCCGAACATCGAGGCAATCGCCGCCGAGACGAAACGAACGCCGGGCCAAGTCGGCTATAGCCTGTCGGTTCAACTGAAGGCCGATGCCCCGCCGGGGTACATTCGCGACCAGTTGGTGTTGGTGACCAACGATTTCGACGCCCGGGCGGCGCGTGTGCCCGTGGCGGTTGAAGGCGTGATTGTTTCGACCTTAAGCGTTCGTCCGTCGCCGCTGATGATGGGCGTGGTCGAGGCCGGCAGTTCGGTCACTCGCAACATCGTGGTGCAAGGCCGCGAGCCGTTCAAGGTCGTCACGGTCACTTGCACCGACCCCCGGTTCCGATGTCGGACGACCGACGAATCGAAATCGGCTCACGTCCTGCCGGTCAGTTTCGCCGCTGATGGAGACGTGCCGGAAAAAGGTCAGGTTCGGGCGAAGATTTGGATCGAGACGAACCTGGCTGGCGGACACAAGGCGGAATTGGACGTCTCGGTGCAGGTTGCACCGGGCAACGCGGGCAGGCCGTAGCGCCGCATCGGTTAATCTCGCGGCCGCCGCGATTTCCAGCGGCTTTTTCACCTCCCGGAATCTCGCGGGGGGGCTTTCGGTGACGGTCTAAATTGATATATTATATGGTTTCTTGAAGTCCGTCTCCTATTCAACCTTTCGAACGAGGAACCGATCATGGCAAATCGCGTGTACAACTTTTCGCCGGGACCGGCCGTGCTCCCCCTGCCAGTGCTGGAAGAGGCCCAGCGTGACCTGCTGGCCTTGCCGGGCACGGGCATCTCGATCCTCGAAATCAGCCACCGTTCGAAAGCGTTCGATACGATCATCAAGCAGGCCGAGGCCAATCTGCGCGTCCTGCTGGGTATTCCCGACAACTATCGCGTGCTGTTCCTTCAGGGCGGGGCACTGTTGCAGTTCGGCATGGTGCCGATGAACCTGCTGGCGGGCACCGGCAAGTCGGCCGATTATATCGTCAACGGCACCTGGAGCAAGAAGGCGTTCAGCGAAGCCAAGACGCAGGGCGCCGTTCGCGCGGCCTGGGACGGCGGCAGCGCCAACTTCAACCACGCGCCGAAGAACGAAGAGCTGCAGCTCGATCCCGACGCCGCTTACGTGTATATGACGAGCAACGAGACGATCCAGGGCGTACAGTTCGCCCGCGAGCCCGAGGTCGGCAATGTGCCGCTGATTTGCGACGCGTCGTCCGACTTCCTCTGCCGCCCCGTGGCCATCGAGAAGTACGGGATCCTGTTCGCCTGTGCCCAGAAGAACGCCGGCCCGGCGGGCGTGACCGTGGTGATCATCCGCGATGATTTGGTCGAGCGTTCGCCGGCCAACCTGCCGTCGATGGTCAATTACAAGGTGCTGGCCGAGGGCAAGTCGGTGTTGAACACGCCGCCGACGTTCTCTATTTACGTTCTGAAACTGGTCACCGACTGGCTGATGCACACGATCGGCGGACTGCACAAGATGGCCGAGTTGAATCGCCAGAAGGCCAAGCTGCTGTACGATGTGGTCGACCGGTCGGCGGGCTTCTATCTGCCGCACGCCGACCTGGAAAGCCGTTCGATGATGAACGTTCCGTTCCGTCTGGCCAATGCAGAGCACGACGAGCCGTTCCTCAAGCAGGCGGCCGAGCGCGGCCTGGTCGAGTTGAAGGGCCATCGTTCGGTCGGCGGCTGCCGCGCGTCGATCTACAACGCCATGCCGATTGAAGGCGTCCAACTTCTGGCCACCTTCATGCAAGAGTTCTGCGAGCAGAACAAGTAGGCCGAAGCTCACTCGGGGTGGCCCTGATAGCTCGGCTATCAGGGCGGCGAAGCCGTAAGAGGTTTTTTGTCGAGAAAATGACGATTCCTCTTGTGCCTTTCGGCACCCCGATAGACAAGCTATCGGGGCCACCCGCGTTTTCAACAAAAAGTCCCCTCTCCCTTCGGGAGAGGGTTAGGGTGAGGGTCGTTGGGCCGGGTCACTCGTCGCTTTTCGGATGGGTGATGGCGTCGATGCGATTGAGCGATTTTTGGGCGAGCTCGGCGAATTCTTTTTTCGATTCGGCCTTCACCGCGGCGATGTCGCGAAGCATCGCGACGACCGGTTTCGCCTTGTCGTTCAATGCGTACTTGATTCGGCCTTGAAGTCTCCCGCCGGACGTGTCGAACCAAGGACTGGAAAGCGGGATGTCGTCGAGATGGATGAACGAGTCGCACAATTCGCGCATCGCGGCCAGGTCATCGGCGATGAATGCCTTGGCCAAACGAACACGCAGTTGTTGGCCGGTCTCGTTCACCACGTAGTCGGGCACGAATTTTGATTCCTGCTCCCAACCGTTCGGGAAAAGGCCGTAGAGCGTGGTCGGCGACATCGCCCATTCTTTGCCGCATTCGTCCTTGGGCGATTTCTTGCCCGCCGGGATCGGCTGAAGTGGTTCTTCGGTTGGCTGCGGCAATCGCCTTCGCCAGAGCATGGTGTTTGGCTCGCCGGGGACGATCATTCCTTCCACGTTCGTCTCCGCAGTTTCTTTTTCCATCCGATCGAGTTCTCGATCGATGTAATCAAGCACGGCATTCTGTGGCATTTGTCTGCTCGAGTGAAGCAGCCGCCTGACAAGCAACTGGCGATCTTTGACCTTGTCGGCCACCGCCCAGGCTTTGTCCAACTGCCCCATCTCGACGTAGTCGACGACCAGATCGACGCGCAGTTGGTCAACCATCCTGTTTGTCGGCGAACGCTGGAACGTCATGGTCACGTGTCCGTCGCCATCTTTCATCTGCTTTCTCAGAGCGATCCCGACCTTCATCTGTTGGTTTTCATTGACTTTCGCTTCGGATTCAGCCGGTCTTGGCTTGCCTGTTGCCTTGGTTGGCTCGCGCTTGAGATCGCCTTCGGTCACGTCGGCGAAAACTCCGATCGTTTGAGGGTCGGTCGGTGAAGGCTCGGCGGCGAAGTATCGTTGGCCGTCCTTCGCCCGGGAGATGAGCCAGCCGAAAATGTCGCCTTGCAGCATGGCCGGGGTCCACGCCCGATGTCCGCAAACGCCGAACTCGGTCTTCCAGCAGTTGCAGCCGGCGTCACGCATCCGCTCGAACTCTTTTCGGGCGAAATCGATTCCGTTGTCATCCGAGCTATAGATGGCCCAAATGGGGATTTTTTTGAGTTGCAGCTTCTCGCGGAGCGATTTGTCGTGCATTGCCTTCCAACTGACCACCGGCACGGCGGCGGCAAAGAGGTCGGGGCGGCGTTCGACAATTCGCCAAACGCCCTCGCCGCCGGTGCTGAGCCCCGCGACCGTCACGCGATTCGGGGCGACCGGGAAGTCTTTCAGCACGGCCTCGATCATGTCGAGCGTAAACGCGATCGGGGCGTTGCCCAATTCGATGGGATCGTTGTTCACATGGCACTCGACGCTTCCGTCGGGCCGAAGCGTCGTCGAGCAGATCTCGGGCGCTTCCCAAGCGACGTGCGTATGGGGGCATTGCGGAACCAGCAGGAAGAAATCGCGTTTTTTGGGACCAACAAGGTAGGGAATGATATGATGCAGGTGCGACAGTTGATCGACGTTGTCGTCGCCGCATTCGCCGGCGCCGTGCAGCCAGACGACCATCGGATATTTCTTGCCTTCTTCGTAAGGCTCGGGCGCGTGCAGCCGGAATCGCAACGGCTCGTTCTTATACGACCCGCCCGTGTAGCGATAGACCATGCTGTGAAACAGCGGGATCATCGCCGGATGGGTTTGCACGCCGTCTTTGCTCGCCTGCGGCGCGAGTTTGGCAATCGTCTCCAACTGCTCCAGGCTGAGTTTGTCGGGCGAATCGGTGGCTGGGTAGGGCGATGCCGCGTTGTATTTGTCGTAGGCGGCGTTCGTCTCGGGCTCCATCATCAACGAGCCGGGGCCGTTAGGGCCGTCTGCCTGCGATTCCACGCTTCCCTCGGCCGTTAGCGCGGGCTCGAACATCTTCCCCTGCAAGGCATCGATGACGTGTCCAATGGCGGATTCGCGCTTCTGTTCGGCTGGGCGTGCGCCTTCATCGGCAATTGCCGCCGACGCCATCCAGCAGCAGATCAGGCAGGCGATGGCGCATCGTCGAATGTTTCGCGCGTGTGTTGATTCACGTTGATTGTTGATTCGTGATCCATTGGCAGAATCGATCATCGTCCGTTCTCCCACGTTTGTTGATGTTCAGCACAATAACGAAAAGAAAGCCATCTTCCGTTGCTTGGCCTTAGCAGCCTGTTGAAAAAGTGTGCCACTGGCTCGGCCAGTGCTGAAATCCCCAGCGTTTTCACCGCACTGGCAGAGCCAGTGGCACTCGACCTTACCCAAAACCCACTTTTTCAACGGCCTGTTAGGCTCATTCGCCGTGCAAACCGCGATAAGAAAAGAGGCTCGCCCTTGGAGCCTGTGCCGATTCTAGCCCGACAGGAAAAAAGCACAATCCCCCGGTGTGGTTGGGTTTTTGGTGGGGGGCGGTGTTAGAATGCCATCGCCATTTTGCGATATTCGACTCGGGCCATGCCGGCGGCGCCGATATATCCGGCGTCGTTGCCGAGATTCGCGAAATCGATGACCGTGCGGTCGGCCAGCATGCGGAACGCGCGTCGCTCGACCTCCTGCTTGACCCATCCCAAGAACCGAAGTCCGAGGTCGTTGTGATGGCCGCCAAAGGTCATTGCCCCGCCAAGCAGGACGCAGCCGGGATCGATCGTGTGCATGAGATTGACGATTCCAAGGGCCAAGAAATGGGCCGTTTCCTCGATCATTTCCAGGGCCAGGGCATCGCCGGCTTCGGCCTCATGCGCAATCAATTTCGTGTTCAGTTCGTGGCGATCTTCGTACTGGTGCATTGTGCTGGGCCGACCGTTGGCCAACGCCTCGCGGGTTCGTTTCAGCATTGCCGTGGCGCTGGCGTAGGCTTCGAGGTGTCC
>JAEWUR010000702.1 GCA_023397045.1 Planctomycetota bacterium | reverse complement strand
GTTGGCGATCGTCGCCAGCCAGGCCAGCACGTCGGCGAACTCGAGCGTCCGCTCCTCGTGACTCCCGTTCCGCAACGCCGACGCCAACTCGCCAACCTCCTCCATCAGCCACATGAACGTGCCGTCGATACCCCGGGCGATATCCTTCTCCAGGTACATCTGCCGGATCAATTGTTGAAATTCCGTTAGCGTAATTTCCGGGCGTGAGTCGGGCATGATCATTAAGGATCCACGAAGGACACGAAGCGGCACGAAGGGATTTCAGTTTCCGATTCTCTCACCTTATCGCAAGTGATCCGTTCCATCAACCGCCCTACCCCCCTTTGACACCATGTATCCCTAGGCGTAGATTGTGAGCTTCATTCCCGAAATCCCTAGATTCGCAAAACCCTGATCCCTGACCCCTGTCCTCTGACCCCTGAACCCTCCCATGAAACCCGAAATCACCTACGACGACTTCGCCAAAATCGACCTCCGCGTCGCCACCGTGTTGGCCGCCCGCGAACATCCGAACGCCGACAAACTAATGCTCCTTCAGATTAAGGTGGGCGAAGTCGAGAAGCAAATCGTGGCCGGCATCCGCGCCCACTACACGCCCGACCAACTGGTGGGCCGCCAGATCGTTGTGGTCAACAACCTTGCCGAGGCCGTCCTGCGCGGCGAAGAGTCGCACGGCATGCTATTGGCCGCCAGCGACGCCAACGGAGTCGTCCTCCTCCGACCTGACCGCGAATGCGAATCCGGCTCCGGCGTGAAGTAGTGGGTAGTGGATAGTGGATAGTGTGCCGAGCAGTTACGAAAGCCGCTTGCGGCTTCGCAACTTTGCCCCGAACCCCAATCCCCAGTCCCGAACCCCCAATCCCTAACCCCCGACTCCTAATCCCTCTGCCAACAGCCACCGCACGACCTCGGCCAGCCCATCCTCGTCGTGCGTCGGTGCGATCCGATCGGCGGCCGCTTTGACCGACGGCTGCGCGTTGCCCATCGCGACGCCAAGCCCCGCCTCGCGGATCATCTGCAAATCGTTCACGTCGTCGCCCACCGCGCAAATTTCTGACTCCGCGATGCCCCAATCCTTGGCCAGCCGCTGAATGGCCGACCAATTGGTCACGCCGGCTGGCGAGATCTCGATAAAAAACCCCCGATAGTGCGGCGGATGCAGCACGTGCGTATGCAGCACCCCCGGCAACTCGGCGTGCAGTGTCGTCTCCAACTGGTTCATCTCATCGAGGGTCCCGACGCAGAACCCGCCGAAAACATCGGCCGGCGGCTCATCGAGCATGCCCGAAAAAACCCGCCATCGCGCCGGATTGAGCGTCAGATAGTAGCCCAAATCGTCTGACCGGACATCACGCCGGGCGATATAAAAATCGAATCCTTCGCCGAACGTGTCGGCGCACACCACCGGGTCGAAACCCTCGCGATCGACGATCGTCACGGCCCGCCGCAAGACGCCCGGCTCGAACCGTGCCTGAAAAAGCGTCCGATGCCCGATCGGATCTTTGACCAATGCCCCGCTGGCCGTGACCAGCGGCACGTCGATGCCCAGCGGCTCGACCAGCGGCAGCGCATGGCTATACCGCCGCCCGGTGGCCAGCACCACACGGATTCCCGACTTGCCCGCCCGCACCAGCGCCTCCTGCGTGACCGGCGTCAGTTCATTTCGGCTGTTGACCAGCGTTCCGTCGATATCAATGGCAAGCAAGCGGTACATGGCGTCTGGGCTGGAGATTTGAAACTGGAGATTTGAAATAGGAGATGCAGAAGCAAAATAGCCGGGGGCTAACAGCCCGCGGCCTGTGTTGTTTCAACGCTCCACGAAGACAATGGCATCAACACAACCTATCCATCGTCCCCTCTCCCGCCGGGAGAGGGTTAGGGTGAGGGCGAATGCGGCAAATAATGCAATCCCTCAGTATGAACCCAGGCGGTTCGTTGTCAAGTCGAGCGGTCAAAGCAACAGATCAGTGCGATGAAGCAAGAGAATCGAAAACCAGAATCCTTTCGTGTTACTTCGTGTCCTTCGTGGATCAAAATAACCAAGAAAAAATCCTCCATCCACTACTCGCCCGCCCTCTGACACTCGCGATCCAAGTGTCCCCGACCCTGGTAGATGCCGATCTGATCCCACGGCATCGCCGACGATGCACTAGGGCAGCGGATCGATTCGGTCCAGTGATTCATGCTTGCACGCCTTGTCCCAAAGAAGCTGGAGTTCTTCCTGATGTTTCGATGCCCATTCCATGACCAAACCAGTAGCGCGTGGCGGCAACTTGCCGGCGATGACCGCAAGTGTTTCGATGGTGACGACCATCTGGCCACCACCATATTCCGCGTGGAAATGAGGCGGCTGATGATCGTTGTGGAACATCTTGATGACGATGCCGTAAAACCGGCTGATCTCAGGCATGGGCTGCCGCCTTCGCAAGACCAGGAAAGACCTCTTCGGGAGTCTTTCCCGTGATCTTCAGGTATTGCGCATCGGCGCAGAGATCGACCGTGTCATTCCAATAGAGTTCGCCAGCAGTGCCGATCGCAACACGATCGAATGCAGCAGCGTCGTTCCAAAGTTGAAACACGCCCTTGCCGGCCAAGTGCGACAAATCGACCTCTCCGGCAACGCCATCATCGTATCGCAAATATAGCCGATAGCCGGGAAGCGGTCGTACCTCGACAAGTCTAAACATGGGATGACCTCCGTAAAGTCAATTATACACCATCCACCATTCTCCATCCACTACTCGCCCGCCCTCTGGCACTCGCGCTCCAAATGTCCCCGACCCTGATAGATGCCGATCTGATCCCACGGCAACGCCGACGGGGCAGGGCAGGGGAGGTGCAGCGTTTTTTCGATGTCGATGCCAACGTCCGAAAGCGCCTGCCACCAAATCTCGGGCCGAAAATGTTCCGACCAGCCGTCCAAACGCGCGCCGCGACGCCATGCCAACTCGATCGCCTCGCCCACCTGCCGGTCGCCGCGACACATCACGCCTTCCAACAGACTCCCCTCGATGTCGTGGCACTTCAGTTGAATGCTCCGCATCCGTTTCTTCTCGTACAGATAGTTGCGAGCCCAAGCAAAATACTCGTGAGTCTGCATCGCGTTCCACTGGAACGGCGTCTGCGGCTTCGGCACGAAATTCGACACGTTGATGACCACGTCGATCGGCCGTCCGCGCACCTCACGGCCCAGCCGCGCGATCGTCTCCGACAGTTCGATGATCCCGTCGAGGTCTTCTTCGCGTTCCTCGGGCAGTCCGCACATGAAATACAGTTTCACACGCGAAAAACCATTCTCGAACGCCGTGCGACAACCGGCCAGCAAGTTTTCGTTCGTGATCGGCTTGCCGATCCGCCGCCGCATATCGTCCCGCGCGGCCTCGGGCGCGAGCGTCAAGCCGGAGTGCCGGTCGGTGTTCATCAGATCGCCGACCAACTGCAACTGCTCGTTGATGCGCAAGCTCGGCAGCGAGACGGCCACGCCCAGCGGCCGAAAAACCCCTTGCAGCCGCTTCATCAAATCGTGGAATTGCGGATAATCGCTCGTCGAAAGCGAAAGCAGCGAAATCTCGTTGTAACCGGTCGTGCGATACTGCTCCAACGCCGTCTGCACGATGCTCTCGACCGTGCGGAATCGCAGCGGTCGCTTGATCGTCGTGCTCTGGCAGAAGCGGCACTTGCCCGGACAGCCGCGCATGATCTCGATGCAGATCCGATCCTGCACGCACTCGATATATGGCACGATTGGCGCCTGCGGCGGCGGATAGTCGTTCAAATCCTCAACGACCGCCGGCACAATCTCCGCCGGCACATCATCCCGAATCGGCCGCACCGATCGATCCTCCGCCGGCCGATAGAATCGCGGCACAAAAACATATGGCAGCCGCGCCGCCATCTTTGCCAGAATCTCAAATCTCCCCTCGCCCGCAAGCGGGAGAGGGGCTGGGGGTGAGGGCGGCATCAATGTCCCCTCTCCCTTTGGGAGAGGGGCTAGGGGTGAGGGCGACTCTCTCCCTTCGCCCGGGCACCGACCCAAAGGGTTGGTCGTCGGGAGAGGGACCGGGGGTGAGGGAAGTTCGTCCTGCGCTTTCACCTTCCTCTCCCCCCTCAATTCCAACCACAAATCGCAAACCGCCGGCAGCGCCTCCTCGCCATCGCCAACCACGAACAGATCCACGAACTTCGACATCGGCTCCGGATTCACTGCACACGGCCCACCGGCGATCACCAGCGGATGTTCCAACGTTCGCTCGGCGGCATCGAGCGGAATCCCGCCCAGATCGAGCATGGTCAGCACGTTCGAATAGCACAGGTCGTATTGCAGCGTGAACCCCAACACGTCGTACTTTGAGAGCGGCGTGAAACTTTCCAGCCCAAAAAGCGGCAGGCCGTGTTCGCGCAACAACCGTTCCATGTCGGCCATCGGCGCAAACGCCCGTTCGCAGGCCCAATCCGCCCGGCGGTTCATCACATCATACAACACCTGCAAGCCGTAATGGCTCATCCCGATCGAATACAGGTCGGGAAACGCCAGACAAAGCGTTCCGCGAACCGTGCGATGGTCCTTCACCACGGCGTTCCATTCCCCGCCGATATATTGGGCCGGGGTCTGCACCTGCGGCAGAAGGCGATCGACAAGAAGGTCTTTCAAGGAAACGTGATTCACGGTGTCCACTGCAATGCCAACTCACGATGGTTCATGGCGCAATCGCGCAGATAAAGATTGATAAGCTGTTGGTAGGGCAGGCCGGTTTTGGCCGCCATCTCTTTGAAGTATTTCACGCTGTCACGATCAAGGCGAAGCGTTACCGGCTGCTTCAACAGCTTTGCGTAGGGATTCCTCCTCGCCTTCAGCTTCGAAAAATCGTAATGGTCTCGCATCGGCTCAACTCCAATATTCGTAACCGTTCACGGTTTTTTATGAGAGAAGGGACGGGGCAGGTTGGGCATTGAAATGGGCGAGGAGTGCGTCGTGAAGGAATTGAAAAGCTCGGCGGCCGTGTTGGGCACACGTCGCCAGCACAGA
>JAEWUR010000592.1 GCA_023397045.1 Planctomycetota bacterium | reverse complement strand
ACTTTTGCGATCCCTTTCTTCTTTTCGATCGTCCATCCAACATCGTTTCTGAAGAACATCGCGACGCTTCGCAGCCGCACGGTCCGCCGGATCGTCGCCGATATGATGGCCGCAACCGGTCTCGGTTGGCTGGGAATACGCACCTTGCAGGCCCTTCGCGGCCGAACAAGGCGGCCGCCGTCAACAATCGCAGCCGAACCGGTCGAAGAGTTCTCCGATTGGGCCGACGAACTTTGGAATCGATGCAAGACCCGTTATGGCATGTCCGCCGTTCGCGACGCCGAAACGCTTCGCATTCTGTATCCCCGCAACGACGCCCGGTTCATCCGGCTGCACGTTGTCGATCGGTCGCGGACCCTCGGCTGGGCCGTATTGCTCGATACCCAATGTGCCGCCCATAAATATTTCGGCAACATGCGGCTCGGGTCGATCGTCGATTGCCTGGCCGATCCTGACGACGCGACGGCCGTCGCCGTAGCGGCCAAAAATCACCTCATCGCGCGCGGCGTCGATCTAATCGTCTCGAACCAATCGCATACAGCCTGGGTGCGCGGTCTGCAAAAGGCCGGCTTCTGGCAAGGACCGAGCAACTACCTTTTCACCTCCGCGCCAAAACTCACCGAGTTGTTGCGCCGCAATGGCGTGGCCAACGCCGACATGCACCTGAACCGCGGCGATGGCGACGGACCAATCAATCTGTAATCCCCGTTAAAAAGACACCATGAGCGATCCAAATACCGATCACGTGGCCGATGCGTTTCGTGCGGCCCTGCAACTTCCCGCCAATTTCGCCATCCGCGACGAAATGAGCTACGACGACCTGCCCGGCTGGGACTCGTTGGCTCACATGCGGCTGGTGGTCGAACTCGAAAATCGCTCCGGAATCAGCCTCGAAATGGACGAAATCGCGATGATCGATTCCGTCCGCGCGGCCCGCGACGTCGTTGCCCGAAAGAAGGCCGACTGACATGAACCGGCCCGGCGAGCCGTTGGTCCACTCGGTCTTAAGCCGAGCCCGATCGAATCCGCGCGAGCCCGCGTTCGTCGCCGATCGAGGCGCCGTGTGCTGGTCGGATTTCGGCGCCATGGCAGCGGCCGTCGCCTCGCGGTTGCGTGCCGAAGGTCTTGCCCCGTCCGATCGAGTCCTTCTCTGCGCACCGAACAGCGTCGCTTGGGCGGCCGCCTATTTCGGCATCCATGCCGCCGGCGCGATCGCCGTGCCGGTCGACTACGACGTTTCGCCCGAAACCGTCAGATCGATCGCCGACGATTGCGAAGCTCGTCTCGCGCTCACCGCCCGACCGCTCCCGATCTCAACGCCGATCCTATCGCTCGAATCAGCGTGCTCCAATCCGAAACACCTGAGCGACGTTGCGATAGAACTGGATCCCGATGCGACGGCCGACATCCTCTACACGACCGGCACAACGGGCGTACACAAGGCCGTGGTGCTCACGCATCGGCAGATCGCCCAGGTGGCCGTGAACATCAACGCTTTCGTCGGCGGCAGGCCGGGCGATGTCGAGGTCGTGCCAATCCCGCTGAGCCATTCGTTCGGGCTTGGCCGGTTGCGATGCATGGCGCAATCCGGCGTCGCGTTGGCGCTCGAACCCGGAATGCGAAACGCCGCCCGATTGCTCCTGCGACTTCTCGACCTCAAGGCCAACGGATTGGCACTCGTCCCGGCCGGATTCGAACTGCTCTTGGCAATGACCAAGGATCGACTCGGCGACGCTCGAAGCCATTTGCGCTACATCGAGATCGGCAGCGCCACGATGCGCATCGAGACGAAACAGCGACTGATGGAACTGCTGCCAGAGACCCGCATCTGCCACCACTACGGCCTGACCGAGGCGTCGCGTTCCGCATTCATCGAATATCACGCCGACCAGAACCGGCTCGATTCGATCGGCCGGGCCTCGCCAAACGTCGAATTGGCCATCCTAAACGACGACGGACAAACGCTCGATCCCGGCCAATCGGGCGAGTTGGTCGTTCGCGGCGGCACGGTCATGAAAGAATATTGGCGCCAACCCGACCTGACCCGGCAAACACTCCGCGACGGCTGGCTGCACACCGGCGACTGGGGGCGACGCGACACCGACGACTATTTCTATCTCGTCGGCCGGCGAACCGACATCATCAACGTCGGCGGACTGAAGGTCTCGCCCGAGGAAGTCGAACAAGTGCTCGATCGCCACCCGGCCGTCGTAGAATCGGCCTGTGTCGGCGTGCCCGACCCGCAAGGACTTGCCGGCCAATGCCTGAAGGCCTTCCTGGTCCTCAAAACGCCGATGCCAAACACCGAACTGGTCGCTTGGTTGCGCCCGCACCTCGAAGAATATAAAATCCCGCAACTCTGGGAGCGCGTCCAAATCATCCCCAAGACGTCGTCCGGAAAGATCCAGCGAGGAAAGCTCGCGTGATAGAAAAAGAATCAAAGCGTTCGGCCGTCGACAAACTGCTGGATCTGCCGCCCTATGGCGTGCGTCCGGCCGAAAAAGACGCGGCCTTGATGGCGGCCGTCAACGAGGAGCTCGCACATCACGTCGACCACTGTGAACCGTATCGCCGATGGAGCCATAAGCACGGCCTCGATCGACAAAAAACTTTCGATCGGCTTGCCGACGTGCCGTTCCTTCCCGTCGGCATCTTCAAACGGCTCGAACTCGCTTCCGTTCCACAAGAAAAAGTCGTTCGCACGCTAACCTCCAGCGCCACGTCGTCGCAGATCCCCAGCCGTATCGTTCTCGATCAGGTCACGCGCGCGCGGCAGATCCGGGCGTTGACGTCGATCCTGATGCACCGCATCGGCGGACAACGACGGCCGTTCGTCGTGCTCGACGCGCCGCCCAACGCGACGGCCGACCCAAGCCGTGAACTGTCCGCCCGAGCGGCCGGCTTGCGCGGTTACCTGATGGCCGCCACCGAAACGCATTACGTGCTCGAAGGCAGCGAATTGCGGCTCGACATCGACAAGCTCCGCGGACTCATCGACGGGTTTCGCTCGAAAAACACGCCGTTCTGCCTCCTCGGATACACCTACCTCCTCTACCGCCACGTCGTCGCCGCCTTGCTCGCAAAAAAGGGGTCAGAACTATTTCTCCGGAACGGCCCGGAGGGTGCTTCGCCACAAATAGATCTGACCCCTTTTTCGCCGCTGCAATTGCCCGACGACGCGATGGTCCTCCATTTCGGCGGGTGGAAAAAACTCCAGAATCAGTCGGTCACCAAAGACGTGCTCACCGCCCACACCGCCGAGGCGTTCGGCATCGACCCGTCGGCGATCTGCGACATCTACGGCTTCACCGAGCAGTTGGGCGTCATCTATCCCGACGGTCGCGACGGCGTCAAACGCACGCCGACGTATTCCGAAGTGCTCGTTCGCGATCCCCGCACGTTCGAAGTCCTTCCCGACGGAGAAACCGGCCTGTTGGAGTTCGTCTGCCCGCTGCCGCACAGCTATCCGGGCGTCGCCATCTTGCTGGACGACCTGGGCCGAATCGTCACGCGCGAACCGGGACCCGACGGCATCACCGGCACCGGGTTTGAAGTCGTCGGCCGCGCATCCCGAGCCGAACCGCGCGGCTGCGGCGATACCTTGCAGCCGCATGTCTATGAGACGGAGCGCCCACGATGAAGTTTGATCTCCTGTTCGATCACGACGGCCCTCGCATCGCATTGGATGGCAATCCCGCCGATGGCGACTCCTTGCCGTCGCTTGACCGGTTGATTGAAAGCCTTCGGGTGTCGCAAGAACGGTTGCGCGCCACATCGCTCGACGACTTGATCGGACTGTGCGATGCTGCCGCCGCCGCGTGGTCGCAGCCCGATCATCCGATGGCCGCGCTCATCCGCCAAAACAATCTTGGGTTCCTTCTGCTCTGGATGCGCCGCGACAATCTTCGGCACATGGCAACCCGTTCGCTTCGAGGTCGCCCGGACAGCCTCGACCAACTCGTCCGCCTCAGCGATTCCGACACGATGCTCGTCCGCGCACAGCCGCGAGGCATCATCGTCCACTGGCTTGCCGGTAACGTCCCGGTGCTCGGCTTGCTTTCGCTGCTATTGTCGTTCCTGTGCAAGAATGCGAACCTGTTGAAGGCCCCGCGATCCTCGGCCGGGCTGCTGCCCAATTTGCTCGAAGGTTTTCGCGATGTAACCTACACCAACCCCGACGGCCACGCGATCGACGGCCGGCTCCTGTTGGACTCGACCGCCGTCGTCTATGTCGACCAGACCGATCACGAGGCAGCCCGGGCGCTGTCAATCCTGGCCGATGTACGCGTCGCTTGGGGAGGCCGCGAGGCCGTCGAGGCAATCATGAACCTGCCACGCCAGTACGGGACCGAGGACATCGTCTTCGGCCCCAAAGTGTCGCTGGCAATCGTCGGAACCGAGCGATTGTCGGATGCCGAGACCGCCGGGCGGGTTGCCGTGGCGATCGCCCGCGACGCCAGCGCATTCGATCAACACGGCTGCAACTCGCCGCACACGGTTTTTGTCGAACGCGGTGGCACGGTCTCGCCCGAAGATTTCTCCAAGATCTTGGCCGACGCCATGCAGACCGTCTGCCGACAGTCGCCGCCGGCGGCGATCGATCCGGCGGCCGCAATGACCGTGCTCGGCATCCGAACCGAGTACGATATGCGCGGCGAGGCCATCTACAGCGAAGGACCGCAATGGACCGTCGTCTACTCCGAGGACGACCGCGGATTGGCCGAACCATGCGGTTGGCGAACCCTCTTCGTCCGTCCCATCTCCGATCCTTTCGAGGTCGCCGATTTCTGCTCGCTCCACACGCAGACGGTCGGGCTGGCGGTCGACCAGCGCCGGCCCGCGCTTGTCGAAGCCTTGACGGCCCGGGGCGTCTCGCGCTGCCCGAACGTCGGCAACATGCGCCTGTTCGATGCCCCGTGGGATGGTCTGTTCCCGATGGACCGCCTGGTCCGATGGAGCAGCAGCTACTAGCGCTCCGCCAACCGTGGAATGACGGATGACACACGTAGGTTATGCTTCAGCATAACACTCCTGCCGCGCG
>JAEWUR010000596.1 GCA_023397045.1 Planctomycetota bacterium | reverse complement strand
AGTTCGTCATGAGTGCATCGTCGGGCGAGCTTGAGAAGGCCAAGGACTCGGGCAATCCGATCTCTCGCCAACGGCTCATGTATTGCCTGGCCTCGGTCACGGCGGCGCTCGATGGCGACGGAGAAGCCGATCACAAAGGAATTGCCTCGTTGGCAACCGCCCCTAACCAGAAGAAACCCGTGGATGAACTGAAAAAGATTATCGGGGCCGCAAGCAGCCAAATCGAGAAGTGGCGAGAAGGCGACGATTTGGCCGACATGGTCGACAAGATGCAGGCCGACCTCGAAAAGTGGCTGGATCAGAAGGGATGATGTTAGGGGCTGGGGGTTAGGGGCTAGGGACGGGGGCTGAGAGTTTGGCCTCGCGTCGAACTGCAAACATCTCGCCACTTACGCAGGACAAGGAGTATTCGTGGCCAAGTTTTCCGTGATATTGCCTGCCGCCGGGCGCAGCCAGCGGTTTCGCGACCCGAGTTACAAGAAAGTCTTTGCGCCGTTGGCCAACAAGGCGGTCTGGCTCCATTCGGCGGAGCGATTCCTGAACCGCAGCGACGTCATTCAGACGATTCTGGTCATCTCGCCCGAAGATCGCGAGTCGTTCCAAATGAAGTTTGGGGCCAATATCGCGTTCATGGGCGTCGAGGTGATCGACGGCGGCGCGGAACGAGCCGACTCGGTCGCCGCCGCGCTCGCCCGGGTGAAGCCGGAGGCCGATTTCGTTTGCGTCCACGACGCCGCGCGGCCGTGTTTGTGCGATGCGTGGGTGGACCAGATTTTCGAGGCGGCCGAGAAGACCGGCGCCGCGATTTTCGCCGTTCCGCTGGCCGGCACCGTCAAACGGGTCGGCCCGAACCATCGCATCGTGGAAACCGTTCCTCGCGACGGGCTTTGGGAAGCGCAGACGCCCCAGGTGTTTCGCCGGCAATTGCTGTTGGACGCCTATGCCAAGCGAGACGGTTTTCAGGCGACCGACGAAGCGCAGATGGTCGAGCGGTTCGGCCATCCGGTGACGGTGGTGCCCGGCTCACCGATCAACCTGAAAATCACAACGAAAGAAGATCAGCGTTTGGCCGAGCATGTCATGAAGGCATTGCCGAAGCCGAAGCTGCCGGGACCTTTGAATCCCTTGGACGACAAGTGGCGATAATATGCAAGACATCATAGCCGAGTTATCTTGGCGCGGATTGATCAACCAGACGACCGACGACGTCAACATCCCGCGAATGTTGAAGGAGAAGTCGCGGGTTGTCTACGTTGGATTCGATCCGACGTCCGACAGTTTGCACGTCGGCCATCTCGTGGCGCTGATGGTGTTGCGCCGATTTCAGAAGGCGGGCCATCGGCCGATCGCGCTGATTGGCGGCGCCACCGGCATGATCGGCGATCCCAGCGGGAAGAGCGAAGAGCGCAACCTGCTTTCGCCCGACGCGCTCCGCACCAACATCGACGGCATGAAGTTGCAGTTGCGACGGTTCCTCGACTTCGATTGCGGCGATCATTCGGCCGTCTTGGTGAACAACTACGAGTGGATGGGCAACTTCGGCTATCTCGAATTCCTCCGCGACGTCGGCAAACATTTCCCGGTCAACATCATGCTCTCGAAAGACTCGGTCCGCAGCCGGCTCGATCGAACATCGTCGGGCTTGAGCTACACCGAGTTCAGCTACATGTTGCTCCAGGCCTTCGATTTCGTCTATCTCAACGATCGATACGGCTGCGAAATCCAGGCCGGCGGCAGCGACCAATGGGGCAACATCACGGCGGGGATTGACCTTGCCCGGCGACTGCGAGGCGTGCAGCTTTTCGGCTGCACTTGCCCGTTGCTGACGCGCAGCGACGGGGTCAAGATGGGCAAGACCGAATCGGGCGCGCTCTGGCTTTCGCCCTATAAGACCGAGCCACGCGATTTCTACAACTACTGGATCAACGTCGACGACGCCGACGTGGGCCGATGCCTGCGTTTCTTTTCGGACATGCCGCAGGAAGCGTTGGAAGACCTGTTGGCCCAGCACGAACGGGACCCCGGTCAGCGACTTGCCCAGCGCACGTTGGCGGCCGAGTTGACCGACCTGGTTCACGGCGCGGCCGATCGTGAGAAGATCGAAAACGGTTCGCGCGTCATCTACGCGCAGAGCGAAAACCGCCTCGACATGATCAGCAAGGCGTCGAACGACATGGTCCCGACGATGAAGATGGCGCGCGATCGGCTTGCCGGCGGCGGGCTGTCGATCATCAGCGCCTTCGTCGAAGCCGGCCTGTGCCGAACCAAGAGCGAGGCCCGCCGGATTATCACGCAAGGCGGCGCCTACGTGAACGACGATCGCATCGACGACATCGAGTTGCATCTGACCCACGACCATCTCTACAATCAGTCGATGATTCTATTGCGATCGGGCAAGAAGAATCACATGCGGCTTCTGTTTCGATAGTGTTTCGCCGCGGAGGAGTTCAGACCATGTCGAAGAAAGCCCGGTTTTGGTTGCTGATCGGCGGCGGCGTTGCGTTGGCCGTTGTCGTGGTGCTGCTCGTCCTGTTCGTGGCGGTTCGGCAACAGCCGAGTTTTTATCGCGAGGCGCTGAATGCCGACCGCGAAAGCCTGGAGAAAGGCAGCGACCGGCTGCTCCAACAGGCGACCGCCCTAGTCGGCGCCGCCCGAAAGCCCGGCGATTGGGAAGTCCTTTTCACGGCCGACGAAATCAACGGCTGGCTCGCCGTCGACATGCAGAAGAATCATCCGGACGTCTTGCCGCCAAGCCTGCACGATCCCCGCGTGATCCTCCATTCGAACGGAGTGACGCTGGCGTGCCAGCGCGACGAATCGCCCGTCAACACGGTCCTGAGCGTGACGTTCGAACTGACCATGCCCGTACCGGGGGCGATCAGCGTTCGGTTCATCAAGGCCAGGGCCGGTCTGCTGCCCGTTCCGCTGAAACAGGTGCTCGACTGGTTCAACCAGATCGCCCAAGAAATGAAATGGAAGGTCGAATGGCGGCACGTTCGCGGCGACCCGGTGGCCGTCGTTTCGTTTTCGATGGAAGACAGCGATCAGCCCATCGAATTGACCCGATTGCGGCTCGGCGAAGGCGAGATCCTCGTGGCGGGGACCACCTCGGCCAAAGAACCGGAGCCAGACGCCCGGTAATCTCACGCGAACGAGACTTCCACCTCGATCCACTCGTGCGGACCGATCGGGATATCGACCTGGTCATCCCGGACGGATAGCGCGATTGGATCGGAGTTGCCCGGCGGGGTCTGTTGGGCCGACGCCACGGCGCGGAAGCAGCGAAGTCGCAGCGGAACTCCTCGGCCTTCGGTTTCCAGCAATCGAACGCGAAAACCGGACATCTCCGGCAACGCCTCCCAGTGCGTGGCCAAGACATTGCGGCAGTCGAGATGGAACAGCCATCCGCTCGCCATCTTCGGCGCCGGCCGGTCGGGCAGCGTCATCGGCGGCGTCAGGAATCCCAACGCCGACATCATCGGATGCGGCAGGTCGAGGCCGATGCCCAACCGAAAACGGCACGACGTCTCGCCGTGGACCACGAGCAGCGTGTCGAGCATGCGTGGGCCGAAGCGGCGGTGATACGGCAGCCCGCCCGTCAAAACGGTCGTGTGCTGTTTCGCGCGGCACACGTCGACATAATAGGGCGACTCGAATTGCGTCAACTCGGTCGGCAGGTTGGCCATATTGACGCAACGATGGAGCACCGCCGACGCGTCTTTCCAAGCGAATCGGGCGGCATAGTACGAATTCCACGGGCTCGGCCCCGGCTTGCGGTCGACGTCCAGTTCGATCTCCAATTCGAGGACGCGGCTACCCCGGCGTGCCCGGGTCGTCTGCCGAAAACCCGCGATGCGGCGTCCTTCGCGATCCAACAACCGCCCGCGGCATTCCATCTCGCCGAGCGTCGGGCCGGCCGATTTGATCGTCCACCGGTCGGCCGCCATGAT
>JAEWUR010000573.1 GCA_023397045.1 Planctomycetota bacterium | reverse complement strand
CCCTGCGGCCGCGACCGCCTTGGACCAACTTCCGAAATGAATGCGGGCAGCGCGCCCCAGCGAACGATTCTCTCGCTGAAAACGCGTCATTGACCATCCTTGCCGGTGTCCCGACCGAATGGCCTCCAAGGCTTCGTCTCGTGTCCAAGATCGCCGCGGTCTCGCTGACAAACCGGCAGTCGCCAGTGCCTCACGCCAACTACCGAAATGACGCCGACCAGCGGCGTACAACGGAAGATCGATACCCCCGATGGCATCTGTTGGCACCCCACGCTTTCGATAGGCGAGAATGGCATCGACGATGCCTTTCTTTGACCATTTTCGTTTATGGGGTCTTAACGACATTCCGTGACTGTGCTTCGCCTGAATCGCTTTGACGAGAAGCTGCTTTCTTCGTGTTCTCCTAGCCATCTTACCGCTCGGTGCTGGTGATGATCTGTTCGAACATAGTCAACTGTTCGGCGTGTTTTTCCGACAGGTATTGCCGCACACGCTCGTTGGCCAACAAAGAACGAACGTAAATCACGAGTTTCAGCAGATTGGACGTGTACTGCCGGTACAAGCCCGAGAAGAAGTCTTGCTGCTGCTCGGCCTCTTGAAGCCGTTTCAGGAGATCGTTCTTCTTCTCGTCCGCCTGGGTCCAGGGCGTTTTGGTGCCGTTGACCTTGGCCCGTTTCGCCGGCGGCGTTTTCAAAACCAATCCCTTGGCGAACGTCGTGCTGTAGTCGTTGCACGTGTCCATCAGGTCCAGGATCTCGACCTGCCGGTCGGGTTTCACGTGGGTCAGTTCCTTGGTGCAGGGTCGGTTGAGCTTGCCCGATTCAAACGCCTCGACAACCCTCGGATCAAGATGTTTCAGCACCCTGTCGTTCAGACGATGTGAAATGCCGGAAAGGCCCAAGGCACCGGCGATCGTCTTCTCGTCAAGTTCTTCGAGTGATTTTCGCAGCATCCGGATCTCTTCGGCCGGGCTGACAGGATTGACCATCCTGTTGGCCGTGTAGGCCTCACGCTCCCGCCAGACGATGCAGGGAACCGTCTCGATGCCCCATTCCAAAAGAATGTCGTAGCGCTGCTGGCCGTCGAGGATCAGGTAGCTGTCGCCCTGATCGAACACGATCAGTGGTTCCAATAGGCCGGTGGCTTGCAGACTCGATTGGAGTCGCTGCTGGTCCTTCTTGCCGATCTGCCGATCGGTGCGACGCACGAGTTTCACGATGGACAGATCCCGCCCGTCCACAAGATAGTTGTCATTCATGGTTTTGTTCCTGAAGTGCTACAGGTGATTCATACGCAAAATCGCCCGCCAAAATCGGGCGGCTGTCCAGCTTCTCTTCTCGAAGGATTTGCACCAATTCGGGGTCGCGCCACAGGACGCTGATCCCCGTCAGCAACGTGAAGAACCGCGATTCTTTCCCTTTGGCCTCACGGACATACGACGTTTTGACCTTGGTCGCCGAGACAATGTCCTCTTTCAGCTGGTCGACGGTATAGTCTTCCGGCGTCGTCTGCTTCTCCCTGCCGATCTTGGCGCGCATGGTGATGATCCGCCTCGCCTGGGCGAAGTTGTTGGCGGTAACAATACCCTCGTCAAATGCGTCCATCAGCACGTTTTGGATCTGGCCGTTTTCGGCGCCTGCCACCTTCGTGGCGAACGAGATGGGGAAGACTCCTTGCTCGACGCCCTGGATGAGCCGGTCTTCACCCTGCTCGACCAGCCGGATGTATTCGCGGACGAAGCTTTCGGGCTTGCACGCGATTCGGGCAATATCTGCGAATTCCCAGCCCTCGTCGCGGATCCGCTTTAACTCCCGAGCATAATACATGCTGCTGGGCTTCGTCCGGGCGAGGTTTTCGATCAGCGACTGCAGATACGCCTCCTTCCTGGTGCAGTTGACCACCTCGGCCGTGATCGTCGGCTGTCCCAGCTTCTGGTACGCCATCAGCCGCCCCTGGCCAAAGACCAGTTCGTAAAATCCCGTACGTTCCAAAAACTTGTCGTTCACCCGGATCGGCTTCATCAGCCCGACATGGTCGATGCTCTCGACGTTGATGTCGAACTGCTCCGCGTCCCGATTCCGGTGGTTGATCACCTTGATCTTGTCGATCGGGATCTCTTCGTAGCGGCGAGCCGCCATCAGTACAATTTCCGGTAAGCCATCCATCGTTTTCTCCATGGTCTATAAGAGTTGTTGCAGGAACTGTAAGTCGTCACGGCCAAACATGTCGGTCCGTGCCGATTGTGCGTTGATCCGCAGACTACGTTGGCCGGCCAAAGATCGCGGCAGGGCCACGTAACCGAGTATGTCGAACTCCTCCGGCTCGGAAAGCAAAACCCCCAGCGTAATATCGATCACATGGCGTCGGTCGGGCCGGAAGGGCCAATAAGGGGCGTAGCCATGGAACATTGGCACCGCCGGCTGCACCGAAATGGTGAGCCTTTGGTCAAGCACCAAGAAGTCAGCGTAAGGCAGGATGGCCGGCACGTGCTGCCGGATCCGCTGCAGGACCATCTCACGCGCCCGGTCGCGCGACGCCCGATAGAAATGCTGCACGGCATGATCGAAGCCGCCAAAACAGTTGCTGAAGGTTGCCGGTGACGGCGCGTCGTCCAACAACCGCAGAAGCGACGGCCTTAGCATCCCATACTCTACGTGCAGTGCCTCCAACTGCGCCAGCATGACGTCGGGAATATATTTGCGGCGACGCTGCATGAGAATCTCCTGAGCCCGATCGAATTGCCCCGGCGGCACGACGCCCTCAAATGCCTCCGGTGTGCGGATCCACTTGTCGGGCGGATTGGCATGGCGGGGTGTCATGAGTTTTTGACTGGTGCGATTGTAGACGATCGTGCCACGGTACGATTCTTTTCGCAGGCAGTGGAGCACCATACCCGGGGACCATCGACAACCTTTGGCGGAGAGGATGCCATCGGCATTGAGCCGCTCGGCGATCAAAAACTCAGAATGGTGCAATTCGACGAACTCGTAGAATATTCGGCGAACCACCGCTACCTCAGCGGGGTTGCCCATGACCAACGTCACACGCTGGTTCTGAATGCTCTTCCGCTGGCCGGGCCGCAAAACATTCACCGGCTCCCGGCGTTCGTCCAATAGAAGCCGATGTAAAGCGTAGGGCGGCGGCCCGCCCGCCCAGTAACCTTGTCGCGATATCGTTGCACAACCGTCCCAGACCTTCTTGCTCAGTTCCTTGCTGTACTCCGCAGCGCGAAAACGTTCCAGCGTCACGTGGACTGGATAGAAGGTGTCGCCGTCATTTGGCTTGCCCAAGTTGACGTAGACCACCTGCTTGCCGTGAGTTTTGCATTCGGCGCTATATTGGGCAGAAAGGTCGAGATCCTGGAACCGACCCCATCGGGAGACGTCCAGGCAAATGATATAGCTGAAATCGTCCCGTTTCTTGACCCAATTCTCCATCATGTCGGTGAACTCCGGCCGCCCTTCGGCATTGAGACCCGATTTCCCAGCCTCTTCGAACTCCTTGATGATTTCCAGCCCATGCTCGTCAGCCCATTTTCGGACCTGCTCACGCTGAATTGGAATAGAGTTCTCTTGACGATCCTGAGCAGAATGGCGATAGTAGGCCACAGCTCGAGGTCGGGACACAGCTGTCGCCTGGTCCAGGCAGGCGGTTTCCCACCAATTCACCGGTGTCATGTGGTTGGCTCCTTGATATTGACGTTTTACAGAAAAAGTCGATCCGGCGAGAAATACGTTTCGCACCAAAGAGGCGCAGCATAAAATTACCGCGGTGACGAACGCCAGAATCAAACCGGTGAATCTGTCGATCGGACATCGCAACACGTTCGTTACAACGCCTTCATGTTTGTGCGAAACGCATTCTAAATCACGACCAGCCCTGGGGCGTTTCGTAACGGGGGAAGATGCCCTTGCCAAAGAGTTTCGCGTAGACGCGACTTATTGCGAGCATACGTAGGGTGTGCTGAAGCATGTCGCGGCGGTGCCGAGAACGATACTTTTGGGACGGTACGCACTGCAAATCGAGTCGCTGCAAGAGATCGGGCCGCTCATTTCGAATCCACGTTGCAGCGACGTAGAATGCGTCTTTCATTTCATAGAGCAGCAACAGCCACCGCCAAACTGTGCTGGGAGCTAGCCCCAACGGCTTTTTTTCCGTCGCGTCCGTGCGGTCGTCGTACATAATCGGCATTCCGTCGCGATCAACCACTTGGCTGTATGTTTGGTCGGTTGCGAGGTATGCATCGATCCTTTCCAACACAAAGTCCTTAACGAACCGCTTGCGCGGCAAGGCGAAAGGGCGGGTAGTCAGTGAACCGTGCGCCGCAACGCAGGCAACGCCACCGCAGAATCCATGAGGAGAACACCTGGATGTGCCGCCCCAGTACCAGCCGAAACTTGCGACGCCGGCAATCGTGCAACCGAAAGATCTCGTCGTCGACCGCGCCGCAGCAAGGGCACGCCCCATACCGCACACGTTCTCCGGCGAGCACTCGTCGGCTGTGAGTCTTTAGCTCTTCCAGTAGGTCCATGATATTGAATGCGATTCTTGTGTCGGAGGTCGTGGGCGGTCATCCAGTCGGACTGCATTACAATTGTTGCATTCTTGAACGGAGCCAGATTACAGTGACGATTCCCGGCGGCGGGGGGGCTACGGAGGGGTGTCGCGCTTCAGAACTGCGTGATGCTTCTATACGTTGCGGTCACGTAGACGTCGAAATGCGCGAAGACGTATTAGATGCGCGTCCTGGCATACTGGTGCCAGATGAGATGAATCAGCGCGTATTGCTGCGAGCCCGCCAATTCGCCAGCCAGAAGCAGGGTTGAGGTGATGGCCGCACCATTCTGCACCGGTGACAACTCCATCGAACTCCTTAACGATCAGGGAGCCGTTTCTATTGACGGCGAGAGTGTGCAAATCACTCGTTCATGACATAACTACGCTCAGCTTCTTATGTAATGCTTCGGCAATGCGATTGAGCATGGTTAAGGAATGGCCGT
>JAEWUR010000517.1 GCA_023397045.1 Planctomycetota bacterium | reverse complement strand
GTCGTAGCCGGCCAGATGGCACGCGAATCCAAGGCCCGCCTGAAACGGATTGATCTGTTCCGAAATCTCGTGACCATACAGCGGCATGCCTGCTTCCAGTCGAAGCGTGTCGCGAGCACCGAGTCCGGCCGGCACAATGCCCAGCGGTTTGCCTAAATCGAGGAGTACTTCCCACACATCTCGGGCGATCGTCGCCCCGAGGCTCAACTCGAAACCATCCTCGCCCGTATATCCCGTGCGGCTGATGATGCAACCTTGACGTCGCGCCGCGGGATGCAAAATCGGCGACTGCGTGCCGCGATAGTAGCGCATCGACTGCAAATCAACGTCAACCAACGGCTGGAGCAGTTCGACCGATCTCGGGCCCTGGATCGCGAACATGGCCCAAAGCCGGCTCACGTCGTTCCAGATGATCTCCTGGCCCGGTCGCTCGGCGCGTTCTTTCGGCAGATGGGCGGGGACCCAATCGACGATTTTCGCGCGGTTGCTCGCGTTGACCACGAGCATGAAGAACGGCTGCCCATGCGAGTTGTGGTAATACCCCACCAAGACGTCGTCGAGAATGCCGCCGTCGTCCTTGGTGACGAGTGAATAGCGGATCTGGCCCAACTCCATATCGGCCACGCGTCGCGTGAGCAACTCGGCCAAAAACACCGCGGCACCCGGTCCCTCGAACCTCAGCCGGCCCATATGCGAGATGTCGGCAATGCCCACGGCCGAGCGAATCGCCAGATGCTCTTGGATGATCGAGGTATATTGGACCGGCATGGCCCAACCGGCGAAATCGACCATGCGGCCGCCGTTCGCGACATGCCAATCGAACAGGGGTGTGTGCATCAACGAGGCATCCATGACCCAGTTCCTTCCTGAAATCAGTTTCCTATAACGCGACCTTCGGGCAACAAGCCGCTCTCGCCCTCAAGACTTTCCCGAACGAAAGGCAGACGTGCCGGAAAAGATGCCATTTTATCAATTGGCAGGCCGAAAGACAGTGGGGCCAAATGCCTTTGACCTCGCCAGCCCAAGAAAATGGGCCGGCCGATTCGAGGCGGACTGTCCCCCCAGACCATCCGCTCGAATCGGCCAACCCGGCCAATCGCTCCCGAAAACCCGTCCGGCCGGCGATCCGTCGATCACCCGTCCGGAACAGTGGACGAGGTGTTGACAGGTCCCCCTGTCAACTTTTTTACGCTGCTTCTGCTTGGCTTGCTCAGCATCGTTCGCTTTGCCGTATGATTCGGCATTTGCGGCTTCTTTCCTGAATTTCCCGGCGAAGGAAAATCGTACATCGCCGACCAAAGACCGTGAAAAAACCGCCTCGCGTTGACGCCTAAATTTCGCGTGTTATAGCCACCCTCTTGCACGACGAGCGTCGGCAGCTTCAGCGATCCTATCATCGCGCCGTTCGTCTCGAAATCGTTCGCCCGCAGGCTCCACGAACCCGTCGGATCGCCTTTCGCCGTGTCCAATCCCAGCGCGACGACCAGAAACGTCGGTCGAAACGCCACGATCAGACGCAGCGCCTTCTGCAGGACGTCATGATAACGTTTTCCATCCACGACCTCGGGCAGCGGATAGTTGACGTTAAAACCTTCGCCCGCGCCTCGGCCTCGCTCGTCCGCAAATCCGCTAAAGTACGGATACGCGATCCCCGGGTGGCCGTGGATCGAAATGGTCATCACATCGGCGCGCTCATAAAAAATCTCTTGCTGCCCGTTGCCGTGGTGATAATCAATATCGAGGATTGCCACCTTGCCCAAACCGCTAAGATAGTGGGCCGCAATGGCCGTCGAGTTCAAGTAGCAGAAGCCGCCGAACGCGCGGTGTTCGGCATGATGGCCCGGCGGACGAACCAACGCATAGGCGATCGGTCGACCGCCGAGAATCGAATCGGCCGCGGTCATGGCACAATCGACCGCCCGTTCGGCCGCCGCATGAGCTCGCTGGTTCAACGGCGTAAACGTGTCGATGCAGTAATACCCTGCGCGAATGGCCAGTTCCTTCGGCGGACGCGTATCGTTCCGAATCGGGAATACATACGGATAGACCGCCTGACCCGCCGGTACTTTCTCGCAAACGCGCTTCAGATATCGAACGAATTCGGCGTCGTGGACCGCCAGCGTGTGACTCTTCGGATAGCTTTTCGGCGGCACCTGGACGAACAGATCGCTCTGCCCAATCTCTTTCAGAATCGTCTTGATTCGCACCGGCGCCTCGACGTACCCTCGATCGCGCACCTCGTGAAGCCCGTGGCGATCGTTCACCACCATCGTGATCTGCATGTCTTTCGGCGTCTGCGCCGACAACGGTGCGCCCGATTCCTTGGCAACGTATTTCGGCTCGCGCAGACGCACCGCCGGGTCGTGGAACGACTCGACGACCATGTTGATATACTCTTTGCTGCACAGGTGCCCATACTCGCGCTGAAGGATCGTGCGAACGATCGTGCGAGCCCGGTCGCGCGTCAGGACGCTGTTCTGACCCAGATCGTCGAACAACAGATACGGCGGATTGTCGCTGCCGGGCGTCACCGGCGTCTCATAGGCCGTGTTCACGATCGGCCTCGCCCCGTAATGCTCGTAAAACTTCAGTCGCGCGATGTTCTGCTTGAGCACTTGAGGATCGCGGCACAACGCGGGGTTGTCGGGCAGACACTCGAAAAACAATCCTATCGCCTGCAAACGCCGCGCTTCGTGCCGGATGCGCTCGTAAAGCGAACCGCCAATGCCCCGGCCTGGCGTATGTTTCGCCGTCGCCACGAAATCCAAATAACAGAAGCCGATCTCCGGCTCGTGATGCAGAATGGCAAAACCCTGAATCTTGCCCTTCGCGCCTTCCGCGACAAAAAGAATCGTGCGAAACCCATATTTGAACGGGTTGCGCAACCGATCGGGAATCGCCTGAATCACTTCCTCGCGCACGAGTGAAAACTGCGACCGCAGAATCTCCTGCACCTGGACAATCGCCGACCGATTGATCGGCAAATTGTCGTCGTAAATCACTCGAATGCGAAACATACGTGGAGCGATACCTACCCTTGCGCGTTGCACGCCCGACCGAGAAGACCGAAGTGGGTGCCATGCCCACGCTTGCCGTGGGCATGCTTTCCCGAGAAAACCGCTGCATGGCCACACAGACGTGGCCATTGCACCCGCTATACCTGTCGTGAATCCGCTCTAGTAGCCGGACATGGTGCCGCCCGAATAGACCGAAGCCGATCCGGCATCCGCAGGCGCGAGACTCGCTCGCAACTGATCCCGGGCTTCGGCAGCCAACTGTTCGAGGAACTTCTCGGCGCTCAGGCTGTCCTGATCCGACACGTCGACGGTCATCTGCCAGAGAGTCGCTTTCATCTGGGCGGCGGCGTCGATCATGTCCTGATAGTCGGCGGCCGTCGGAGCCCCTTGCCCGCGCAGGCTGCGCCGATAGGGCTCTTCGATTCTCGCCCGATCCGCCGCGAATCGCGGATTGCGCAGGATCACCGGCCAAGGCACGATGTCGGCCGCTGGGGCCGCTTGTTGCACCGAAGGCTCGGCATACGATGCCGCAATCTCATAGCTGACGTTTGGCGACGTCTGTCGCGACGACAACGGTGTGACGGTGGCCGGACGCGGCGCCGTCTCGGGCGCCGGCAAATTGCCGACCGCGTAGGGATTCCGAGGATCGCCGCCCCATTGCATCGCCGCTTCCTGTTGAGCCCGCAACTGCGAAACGCTGTAAGGGCGGAAATAATACCAGCCGGGCAACGGCGGTTGATACGCGTAGTGTTGGCCGCGATCGTGGTACCGGTCGAACCAGTGCCAGGTGCTCCACCAGTAATACCACGGCGTGGTCGGCGGCGTGCATGAACTCTCGCAGCCTGTGCCTAGATCGCCAGTCGCGTTGTACGGCATCGACGCCGGGCTCGCCTGTTGATACGGCGACGGAGTGCCAATCACTTCGGCGTCTTGCCCGATGCCGCGCCGTGCCGAAAGACTCAGCAAGGCCAGGCAACAGGCGGTCATAATGGTTGCACGGGTCCGCACGGTGGATTCCTCCAAGTTCATAGTTCGGTTTTCGGCAGGCGGACGAGTTGCTCGGACGTCCCGTCAACCGGAGTGATCGGCGCGGCCGCCATCGGGCCGAGGTTCGCCGATTCCAGTCTCGATCGCGCCTGTTCTCGCTGATTGATCTGCAACACCGCCTCGGCGGCCGCCTTCATCTCGTTGTCCAACGTCAACGCGTGAAGGTACAACTGCTCCGCCTTGGCGAAATCGCCGTTCTGCGCCAAGATGTAAGCCAAATTCGCGTAGGCCTCGGATTCCTTGTTCGTCCGCTTGAACAACTCCAACGCCTCGTCGCATCGCCCCTGCCGCCCCAGCACCAACGCCATATTATTGATCGTCTGGGCATGGTTCGGATCGATCTTCAACGCTTCATGGAACATCGCCTCCGCTTCGGCGAACCGCAGTTGCAGATAATAGCAATATCCGATGTCGCTGAACAATTCGGCCGAGGCCGGCGCCAACGATTGCGCCTTCCGGAAGCATTCTTCGGCCTTCGCAAAATCGTTCTTCTTGACCGCCAACACGCCCAACCGATGATGCAGGTTTGCGTCGTTCGGCTTCTTCTCCAGCAATACGTTGTAGATGTGTTCCGCCTGGTCAATCTCGCCTCGGCGCTCGCAAAGGCGGCCCAACGCATATTTGCCGTCAAAACCTTCCGCCTTGTCGTCCGATTTGCCAAACCCAAACGTCGGCATCTCGGCGTCCACAATCGGATCGGGAGCGGCGCACGTCGTGCCGGCGGCGGCCGACGAACCGAACGTAGGCTCCTTGCCCGGTAATTTCAGACTGGCGCACCCGTTGAATCCGGCGAGACAGACGCCGATCACCAGCAGAAGACTCCAATTCCAACGCTGCATGATTCGACTCCGTTAGTGAATGGTCCCGCCTTCGCCGATGCCCGCCAATCCGCCCGCACGGCCAACGCCGAATCCGCCAAAGTTCCGGCCGTAAGAGTTCAAGCCTCGCTCGTAGTTGCGAGCGGCCTCGGTCGCGGGCTCACCCGGCGCAAGAGCCGGAGCCACCACCACGCACTGGTCCGCATTGGCAATCCCCAACGCAACCAGCGATTTGACAATGTATTCACGACGCTTCATGTCCAATTCCGGACTCGGATTGACCGGATAGTCGTATCGCGATTCCGGATTGACCGACGTGGAGCTTCGCTCGACGATCACCGGCAGCGGAGCCCCGCAATGAAGCCGCGCCGCAATCGCCTTCAGGTGATCTTGGCCGGCCGCATTCAACTGGATCGTGTCGCTGTCGGTGGCGAACTCGCTCTGCGGTATCACGAAGTCCGAGGCCGAAGCGCCTGCCTCCTGGCGTCGCCAGATCGCGTCGCTCTGAACACCCAACGGCGGCGTCGGTGTCTTCTCGGGCGCACAACAGCCGCCGGCCAGCATCAAAAAGCCGGAAATCCCCAGTGCGGCCGTCGCGGTTATCTTTTCGAGTGCTTTCATCACATCAGTCCTTGGACAAACTTGCCAATCGCACCACGTTCCCGCCTGCAATACATGCTATTGGGACGTCCCGTGTTGGCCGTACACATAGTATTTTTCAGAACGCTGATAGTCGGGCCGGCTCATCGTCTGCCGAGCCGCTTGCTGACGCATGTCCGATGCCGGAACCGTCGCGCTCGTCTGGACGACGCCTGCATCGATGGGGCACGACGACGGAATCGGACACGCCCCCGCACAACGTGGCACGCAGCGATGCGGACCGCCGTCCCTGGCAACATAAGCCCCGCCAAGGAAAAACGACGTGTCGCCCGGCTCCGTAATCTCCATGCCCGGAAGAATCATCGGCGTTTCCCGGGCGTCCATCGGATGGACCAACTCCGGGCTGACCAGAATGATCAATTCCGTCTCCGAACGCTGCACCGATGTCTGTCCGAAGGCCGCACCGACGATCGGAATGTCGCCGACAAACGGCACGCGCACCTTGCTGCCTCGCTGGTTGTCTTCCAACAAACCGGCAATGGCCAACCACTGCCCAACCCGCAAATCCACCTGCGTTTCCACCGATCGATCGCTTGTGCCGGGGATGCCCTGCACCGTCAGATCCCGGTTGATCGCACTAAACGACGGAGCGACGACCAGTCGCACCCGGTCCTTGTCGATGATGGTCGGAGTGAAGGTCAACTGCGTGCCGAAGTTCTGGAACTGCGTGTTGATCCCCGACACGCCGCCGATGCCAACCGCCGTGGGAACCGCGTATCGACCGCCGGCCATGAAACTCGCCGGCTGACCATTCAGCGTTACCAGGTTCGGCTCGGCCAGAATCTTGGTGTAGCCGGTGCTGCTGACCGCCGTAATCGCCAAACGAAGGTCCTCGGGATTCAACACCGAACTGAACACCGCCGACAATCCGCCGGAGTCGGTGTTCAACGCCAAAACCCCGCTGTTGATCCGAAGCTGGGTCGCCATCCGCCGGGCCGCCGTGCGGTCCAACTGGGCAATCCGGACCTTCAACAACACTTGCTGTTCGCCGGGAACCTCCATCAAGTTGATGATATTGTGCGCCGGAATGTTCGAGTCGCCGGGCGCCGGATCCACGGCCTTTCCGGCATCGACCATATTCCGCCCGCGACCGTAGGCCGCGCTGTCGCCCGACGACAACACCGCGAGGATCTGCGACGCCTCACCCGAATCCCTGGCCTGCCCTCGCACAATCAGCTTGTCGGCCAACGGAATCAGTTGGACCATGCTGTTCGGGAACA
>JAEWUR010000474.1 GCA_023397045.1 Planctomycetota bacterium | reverse complement strand
GTAGTGGACGGTGGGTAGTGGACGGTGGTTGGTGGACGGTGGTTGGTGGATAGTGCAGACGTTTGCGTACTGTTTCTTCACTATCCACTACTCACTCTCCTTCCTGTGCATGACTTTGTCGAGGATTCCGTTGACGAATTGGGCCGACTGGGCGGTGCCGAAGCGTTTGGCCAGTTCGACCGCCTCGTCGACCGCGGCGCGGCTTGGGGTGTCGCAATACATGAGCTCGAACGCGCCGAGTCGCAACACGTTCCGGTCGGTGGCCGCCATCCGTTTGAGACTCCAATTCGCGGCGATTTGCTCCAACGTCGCGTCGACTTCGGGCCGGTGTTTCCGGACCCCAGAGACGAGGATTCGCGCGAACTCGATCAGGTCGTCGGCGCGCAGCCGCTGTTCGATCAGCGCGTCGGTGACGGCCGGGTTATTGCGCGGGTTCAGATCGTCTTGATAGAGAACCTGAAACGCGACTTCTCGAGCTCGACTGCGACGGGCCATGGCGTGAAAATGCTGAAGGATGGATTATTTATCGGGCAGCTTGGCCAACAGGTCAACCATTTCGAGGGCGGCCAACGCGCAGTCGACGCCCTTGTTGCCGATCTTGGCGTCCGACTGGTCTTTTCCGGTCGTGGCCGTCTCGCCGCCGGAGCGAACGATCGCTTGTTCGAGCGTGTTGCAGGTCAGGATGCCGAACAGGACCGGCAGCCCGAAATGAACGCCGATCTCGCAGAGCGAGTTGCTGACCGCGCGATTGATGTGCTGGTCGTGGGTGGTTTCGCCGCGGATGACCGCTCCGAGGCAGATAATCGCGACGTATCGACCGGTGGCGGCGAGGCGATTGGCGACGGTGGGAATTTCAAACGCGCCGGGCGTCCAGGCCACGTCGATCCGATCGTCGGCCACGCCGTTGGCGGTCAGGGTTTGCACCGCGCCTTCGAGCAGGCGCGAGGTGATCGATTCGTTGAACCGCGCGACGACGACCACGAAGCGTCCTTCGACGGCGGCCACGGTTCCTTGATAGACACTTGCCATAACAAATTGCCTTCTATTCTTTCTTAGATTTTCATATTCATGCTCATCAGGAACTCGGCGTTCGACTTGGTCTTTTGCAGCCGGCCGACGAGCAGTTCCATGGCGTCGGGCGGGTTCATGTCGTTCAACACGCGCCGCAGGATGCACACCCGGCGGTATTCCTCGGGATCCATCAGCATTTCTTCCTTGCGCGTGCCGCTGCGATTGATGTCGATGCTCGGCCAGATTCGGCGATCGACCAGCTTGCGGTCGAGCACGATTTCCTGGTTGCCGGTGCCTTTGAACTCCTCGAAGATGACCTCGTCCATTCGGCTGCCGGTGTCGATCAGCGCGGTGCCGATCACGGTGAGCGAACCGCCTTCTTCGACCTTTCGGGCGGAACCGAAAAATCGCTTCGGCCGTGTCAGGGCGTTGGCGTCGACGCCGCCGGAGAGCAGCTTGCCCGACGACGGGCACTCGGAGTTCCACGCTCGGGCCAATCGGGTGATCGAGTCGAGGAAGATCAACACGTCGTGGCCGTACTCGACCATGCGTTTGGCCTTTTCGAGCACCATCTCCGAGACTTGGATGTGGCGCGTGGCCGGCTCGTCGAACGTCGAACTGATCACTTCGCAGTTCGGACCTTTGACCTCGCGCTCCATGTCGGTCACTTCTTCGGGCCGCTCGTCGATCAGGAGCATGAAGACGTACAGGTCGGGGAAGTTTTTCAATGCGGCCCGGGCCATCTTCTGCATGAGGATCGTCTTGCCGGCGCGCGGAGGGCTGACGATCAGGCCGCGCTGCCCGAATCCGATCGGCACGATCAGGTCGACGACGCGCATTTCGATTTCGTCGGGCGTGGTTTCCATTCGGATGCGCGTGTCGGGATGCAGCGGCGTCAGTTCATCGAACGGCACCTTGCTCGACAGGAGGTTCGGGTCTTGATAGTTGATCGCCTCGACCCGCAACAGGGCGAAATACCGCTCGTTTTCTTTCGGCGGGCGGATTTGGCCGGAGACGGTCGCGCCGGTTTGCAGTCCGAAGCGGCGGATTTGGCTCGGCGAGACGTAGATGTCGTCGGGGCACGAGAGATAGTGATAGTCGGGGCTTCGGAGGAATCCGAATCCGTCGGGCAGGATTTCGAGGGTGCCCTCGCCGTACATCAGCCCGTTGAGCTTGACGCGTTCTTTGAGGATGCGGAAGATCAGGTCCTGCTTTTTGATGCCGGCATAGTCGGTCAGGTTTTCCTTGCGGGCTTCCTCGATCAACTCGGCCATCGACATTTTCTGCAATTCGGCGATGTGGGTGTCACCGGCCTGCTTGACCTGCTCGTAGCGGTCGTTGGCGTCCTTGTTGCGGCGGCCGCGTCCCTCGGCGGCGATCTCCTCGGCCAGCGATAGGGGCTCTTCGCGCTCCAAGGCGCGGAGTGCCTCCTTGACCTCGGGCGAGAATTGCTGCTCGGCCGGCAGGCGGTAGTCGTTTTCTCGGTTGTCGTTCTGTTCCTCTCGGTCGCGGTTCATGCTCGCTCTGCTCCAGAAAGATGAATAGGCCGACGCACGAACGGCATCGGCGGAGGGTTGGCTCGTGAAATCGGGGAAAGGTGGATTAGGTTGGTGTTTTTCGGTGGATCAAGGAAGGCTGGGATTACGCTTCGGTCGTCATCAGAAAAAAGGCTTCTCGCAGGTTCGTTTTCAATTCTTCAATGGTTTCACCCTGACTCATGATTTCTGGGTGATCGAGCAGCTTTCCAACCCAAAACTTCTCGCCCTTCCAGTAGACCATGTTCATTTTGGATTGCATAAGCTGTTTACTCCTTATTTATTGCATCGGACGTGCTTGTCAGGTTGCTGACATTGGGATAGGAGTACGCCATGAGTCCTGGCGCGCCACGGAGCAGATACAATCCGAAGCCCAGGAAG
>JAEWUR010000421.1 GCA_023397045.1 Planctomycetota bacterium | reverse complement strand
TTCGAGGAATCGGCTGCGGTGTTCGGCGACGGTTTTTGGCATTTCATCGGCCGATGTCAGCGTTTGTTTCGTGGCCGATGCACCGTCGGCGGCTGAACGGGTCGTTGGTGCGGCCAGTTCGTAGAAGCTGACGCCAGCGACTCGCTCGAAACGCTTGAAGAAGCGGTAGAAGGTGTCCATTCCGGTTTCGACTTCGCGGATTCGTTCTTCGCTGTAGTCGATGGGGCGGCGATATTGGGTCGAGAGGACGAAGAAGCGGATGGTTTCGCCGGAGAATTTTTTGAGCATTTCGCTGAAGGCGGACGAGCCCTTCGATTTGCTGATTTTTCCGACCTCTTGGGCGGCGAGATCACCTTCGGCGGGCCGGGTGTTGCGTCCGCCGACTTTGCCGACTTCGCTGCTGGCCTGCATCAGCCCATTGTGCATCCAATATTTGGCCATTGGCTGGCCGTGGCAGCATTCGCTCTGCGCGATTTCGTTTTCGTGGTGCGGGAACATGAGGTCGAGCCCGCCGCCGTGGATGTCGAAGGTCCGGCCGAGCAGTTTGCGGCTCATGGCGGAGCATTCGATATGCCAGCCGGGCCGGCCGGGTCCCCAGGGGCTTGGCCAGGACGGTTCGCCGGGCTTGGCGGACTTCCAGAGGGCGAAGTCGGCGCCCGATTTTTTACGATCGGCCATGCCGCCGCCGTCGCCTTGCATGGCTTCGACGCCGCGATGGCTGAGTTTGCCGTAGTCGGGCGATTTAGCCACGTCGAAATAGACGTCGCCCTGCGCCTCGTAGGCGAAACCCTGGTCGATGAGTTCTTTGGTGAAGGCGATGATTTCGTCCATCGTCTCGGTGCATCGGGGGAAGTGGTCGATCGAATCGACGCCGAGCGCCTTGATGTTGTTCATGTAGTCGACGGTCATTTCGGCCGCCAACTGCGACATTGGCACGCCGCGCTGGTTGGACTCGGCGATCAGTTTGTCGTCGACGTCGGTGATGTTGACGACGAGCGTGACCTGATAGCCGGAGTAGACAAGGTATCGTTTGATGGCGTCGAAGATGACCGGCCCGACCATGTGTCCGATGTGGCTGGGCTTGTAGACGGTTGGTCCGCAGAGGTAGATCCCGATCTTTCCGGGTTGGACGGGTTCGAGCGGTTCCTTGGCACGGGTCAGAGTGTTATAGAGGCGAAGCATGTTCTTGCGGAAAAAGTGGATCCGATGCGAAGAATGTTATTCAGACGGAGGTTGGTCTTTCAATTCGAGCAGGACGACGCATTGGGCGACGATGGCGACCTCGCGTCCGACGCGGCCGAGTCCTTCGCCGGTCTTGGCTTGGAGCCCGACGCGTTCGAGTTCGATGTTGAGGATGTCGGCCAAGCGTTGTCGCATTGTCTGGCGGAAGGTCAGCAGCTTGGGGCGTTGTGCGAAGACGATGCAATCGAGGTTGACGATCTTCCATCCCAAGGCCGAGACGGCGGCATGGGCGGCGGCGAGCATTTCGCACGAATCGCGTCCGCGGTTGTCGGGATCGGTGTCGGGAAACATCTGGCCGACGTCGCCTAGTGCGGTGGCGCCCAGCAGGGCGTCGATGATCGCGTGGAGCAAGGCGTCGCCGTCGCTGTGTCCGACCGACTGGCGATCGTGGGGGATATCGATGCCGCCGAGGCGCAACGGACCGCCCGGCTCGAGTCGATGTGTGTCATGTCCGATCCCAACTCGAATATCCATGGCACAATCTCCTTGTGTGTGAAGAGCCCAAAAACAAGCCGATTTACGTTGTGGCAGGATTATACTGGAATCGGGCAAAAGGGGGAAGGCGGATGGTGGAAATGACGAGGAAATGATGAATGATGAATGGTGATTGGCGACGATCATTTCGCATTCACCATGCATCATTTCGCATTTTTTTTGACTCCCCTTCCCCCCGCTCTGGGCGGGACCTATAATCGTGACGCCATGAGACTTTCGTACAGTTCGAACGCGTATCAGAAGTTTTCGATCGAAGAGACGATCGCGCGCATTTCGGCGATTGGCTATCGAGGGCTGGAGTTATTGGCGGATGTGCCGCACGCTTGGCCTGCGGGTTTGCTCGGCGAGCGTAAGAAGGCGATCCGGGATTGCCTCGATCGTCACGGTCTGGAGATTGCGAACGTCAACGCATTTATGATGAATGCGGTAGCGGATCCGCGGCAGGCGTATTGGCATCCTTCGTGGATCGAGCCCGACGCACACTATCGGGCCATTCGTCGCGAGCACACGAAGCGGGCATTGCGTTTGGCGAAGGAGCTCGGGTCGAAGTCGATCCAGACCGAGCCGGGCGGACCGCTCGCGCCGGGCCAAACGTGGCGGTCCGCCGCCGAGGTGTTTTACGACGAGATCATGCCCTGCGTGGCGCTGGCCGAGCAGTTGGAGATTTTTTTGCTGATCGAGCCGGAGCCGGGTTTGATGATCGAGCGATTCGAGCAATACCTCGCGTTCGCCGATCGGATCGGTTCGCCCTGGGTGGGATTGAACTTCGACATCGGCCATGCGTTTTGCGTTGGGGAAGAGCCCGAGCGTTGGATTTCGCGGATGGCCCCGCACACGAAGCATTACCACCTTGAAGACATCGCGGCGACGCGCGAACACAACCATCTGACGCCGGGTCGAGGGGCGATCGATTTTCCGGCGGTGCTGCGTGAGATCGCGAAGACCGACTATGAAGGCTGGATCACGGTTGAGTTGTATCCCTACATCGACGATCCGGACGGCGCGGGCGCGGAGGCCAAACGTTTTGTTGACGGTGTGATCCGGAGTCTCAACGACGAGGTGCGCTAAATGGAGAACGACGACTGGAAAGAAGATGAGTCGATCGAAACGCATCTGCACGGGCACGAAGGCGCATCGTTGCGCAGCTATCTGGAGTTGATGCGGCTTCCGAATGTCTTTACGGCGATGGCCGACGTGACGATGGGTTTTCTGTTCGTTCAGGCGGCCGATTGGCAGTGGAACGGTTGGCAGGACTCGTGGACGTTGGCCTTGTTGTTGGGCACGTCGAGCCTGCTTTACATTGCCGGGATCGTGCTGAACGACGTGTTCGATCTGGAGATTGATCGGCAGAAACGGCCCGAGCGTCCCCTGCCCTCCGGGCGCGTGTCGGTGGAAGCGGCCAGTCGTTTGGGATGGCGGCTGCTGGTGCTTGGCGTCGCGTTGGGCGCGTTGGTCGGTCTATTTACGGGTCATTTGCGTTCGGGGATCGTCGCCGCGTTGTTAGCGACGATGGTTTTGCTTTACGACGCATGGTTGAAGCGGACGCCGCTGGGTCCCGTGGCGATGGGCGCGTGTCGCACGCTGAACGTTCTGTTGGGAATGAGTGCGCTCGACAATCCGTTCGGTATGGACGGTTGGCTCGTGGCCGGCGGCATCGGCATCTATGTGGCCGGCGTGACTTGGTTCGCGCGGCGCGAGGCCGAACAGAGCAGTCGCGTGCAACTGGCGTTTTCGACGGTCGTGATCGCGCTGGGCATTGCACTGCTGGCGATTTATCCGCGTTGGTCGGACCGTCTGATTCCACCGCTTCAAGTCGACCCGCAGCGATGGAACTTGTTGGCCGGCGCGATCGGTTTGTTGATCGTTTGGCGGTGTGGTTGGGCGGTGATCGAGCCGATTTCGTTGCGAGTTCGCGTGGCGGTGGCGCAGTGCGTGCTGTCGATCATCATGCTCGACGCGTTGGCGTGTTATGCGGTGCGGGGCGTTTTTTGGTCGATGA
>JAEWUR010000272.1 GCA_023397045.1 Planctomycetota bacterium | reverse complement strand
CTGTAACGTCACGCCGGAAGAAGCCATCGAGCAGATCGACATCGGCGGCCCGACGATGGTCCGAGCGGCTTCGAAGAATCACGCCTTCACGACGATCGCCACCAGCCCGGCGCAATACTCCGAGATTCTCGAACAAGTGACGGCCCACGGCGGCACGACGTTCGAGCTTCGCCGACGCTTGGCAGGCGAGGCGTTCGCCCACACCGCGCGATACGATCGGGCGATTGCCGAATATTTCGCCGGCACGACGGCCGAGGGACCGTTCCCCGGCACGGTCACGCTGTCGCTTTGCCGCAAATCGGTGCTCCGCTACGGCGAGAATCCGCATCAGCAGGCGGCGATCTATGCCCTGCCCGACACGGCAGGCGCCAACGTCGTGGCCGCGCGCCAACTCAATGGCAAAGAGCTTTCGTACAACAACTATCTCGACCTCGACAGCGCGTTGTCAATCGTCCGCCAATTCGCCGATCCGGCGGCCGTCGTGATTAAGCACAACAACCCTTGCGGCGCCGCGGTGGCCGGCGATTTGGCCACGGCCTTGCAGCGCGCGATGGACGGCGATCCGCTCAGCGCGTTCGGTTCGGTGTTGGGGTTGAACCGAACCGTCGACGCCGCGACGGCTGAAGTGCTCTGCGCGCCCGGGCTGTTCGTCGAAGCCGTCGTCGCCCCGCGATTCGATCCGCAGGCGTTGGAACTGCTCACGACCAAACCGAAATGGAAAGCCAACGTGCGGTTGATGGAGGTCGGCGACCTCGACCGATCGCTCTGTGCCTGGTCGTATCGCTGCCTCGACGGCGGCGTGCTGATGCAAGATGCCGACATCCAACGCGATCCCGCAGACATTTGGCAAGTCGTGACTGAGAAGCAGCCGACCGACGCGCAGATGGCCGATCTGCGGTTCGCCTGGGAGATGGTTCGCCACGTGAAGAGCAACGCCATCGTGCTCTGCAAGGACGGCATGCTACTCGGCACGGGCGCCGGTCAGATGAGCCGCGTCGACTCGACCGAAATCTCGATCAAGAAAGCCGGCGACCGTGCCCAAGGGTCGGTGCTCGGCTCCGACGCGTTTTTCCCGTTCCCTGACTCGATCGAGCGTGCCGCGGCGGCGGGCGTGGTCGCCGTGATCCAGCCCGGCGGCTCGAAAAACGATCAGGCCTCGGTCGACGCGTGCAACAAGTTCGGCATGGCCATGGTCGTCACCGGTCACCGACATTTTAAGCACTAACAGAAAGTCCCCTCTCCCTTTGGGAGAGGGTTAGGGTGAGGGCGGATTGCACAGAAACGGATTTGACCGGGGATAAGACTCGTCGGTTGTTGGACACCGACCGCACCTGGATCCAACCGCCCTCACCCCCTGCCCCTCTCCCGCTTGCGGGAGAGGGGAGATTCGAACAACACTAACTTGCCGACAATTCTCGACAAAATCGTTGCGACGAAACGTGCGGAAGTCGCGCAGGCGAAATCCGAAACGCCGGAGGATGTCTTGCGCGAGCGGCTTGCCGACTCGCCCGGGCCACGCGACTTTCTGGCCGCGTTGTCGGCCGGGCCGCCGATCCGGCTGATTGCCGAAGTGAAAAAGGCCAGCCCCAGCAAGGGAGTGATTCGCGAGGACTTCGACCCGGTCGCAATCGCCGGCATTTATCAGCAACATGGCGCGAGCTGTCTGAGCGTGTTGACTGATCGGCAATACTTCCAAGGCAGTCTCGACTATCTGCGCGACGTTCGGGCGGCGATCAACCTGCCGGTCTTGCGCAAGGATTTCGTGATCGATCCGTATCAGGTCGTCGAGGCGCGCGTGGCTGGGGCCGACGCCGTGCTGCTAATCGCCGAATGTCTTGATGACGAACTGCTCGACCGGCTGCATCGCGCGATTCTCGATCTTGGCATGACGCCGCTGGTCGAGTTGTACGAGCCGGCCAATCTCGCCCGGGTGATGACGATCGGCGCCCGGCTGATTGGAATCAACAATCGCGACCTTCGCACGTTCCACACCGACCTGGAACACACGATGCGGCTGCGCCGCGAGATTCCTAGCGACCGCACCGTCGTCGGCGAGAGCGGCATCCGCACCCGGCAGGACGTCGAGCGGCTCGAAGCGGCCGGCGTTCAGGCGATGCTCGTCGGCGAGACGCTCATGGCCCACCCCGACATCGGCCACGCGGTCGATACGCTGCTCGGGAAGAAATGAGGTTCGCGAGTTTCCGCCCGGTGCTGCTTAGCGGAAGATCGTCAAGTTCATCGAGCTTGACCCATTGCGTTTCCAACGGCTCGCTGCCGTTTTTCGACGCCGCGGCGTATTCGGCCTGATGGCATTCCAACGTGATTCGGAACCGGGTGACGCCGTGCGTGAGCGTGGCGATTTTTTCGCCGGGCGCAACGGTCGTACCGGTCAGCGCGCGGACGTTGTCGATTATTTCCTGCCGTAGCGCCGGGGGATGCTCGGCATGGACGGGAAATCGCGGGAAATCCCATAGGCCGGCCCAGCGGCGACCGGTCGGCCAACGCAACAGCAGGATGCGACCGCGACGGCGAACGACCACGGCCGCCTCGCGAACCGCTTCGATCGCCGGCTTGCTCTTCGGCGGCGGGATTTCTTGCTGGCGGCCTTGCTGAAACGCGCGGCAGTGCGCGGCGATCGGACATGTCGCGCAGGCGGGCGATCGCGGCGTGCAAATCCCGCTGCCGAGTTCCATCAGAGCTTGATTCAGGCGTCCGGCGCCGCGACGAGGCAACAAGGCCTCGGCCGTCGCCCAGAGCAGGCGTTGACCTTCACCGGATCGCGGATCGCCGGCGTAGCCGACCAATCGGCTGAGCAGCCGCAGCGTGTTGGCTTCGAGGATCGGCTGCCGATCGTCAAACGCGATCGAGAGAATCGCTCCGGCGGTATATCGGCCGATGCCCGGCAACGCGCGGACCGCGTCCGGATCGCGTGGAAACTGCCCGGCGTGCTCGGCTACGATGACTTTGGCCGCCTGATGCAATTGTCGCGCGCGGCGATAGTAGCCCAAGCCTTCCCAGAGACGCATCACCTTTTGCTCGGGCGCTTTGGCGAGCGCGTCGATCGAGGGAATCGCTTGGATGAACCGCTCGAAATAGTCCTTCACCGTCGCGACTTGCGTCTGCTGGAGCATGATCTCGCTCAGCCAGACGGCATACGGATCGCCGGCGCGTCGTCGCCACGGCAGATCGCGAGCGTTCGCGTCGTACCAGGCTAGAAGACGCCGCCGCAATGCGCGGCGAGCGGAGGGATTAGGGATCGGGAATGCCAAAGATTGCATTCGTTGGTCCCCTCTCCCTTCGGGAGAGGGTTAGGGTGAGGGCGTGCTGCCAAAGGGTTGATTTGATCGCAGAGAACGTTCGTCTTTCCACGGCCACCTACACACGACTATTTGCTTTCCACTACCCACTACCCACTATCCACTATCCTCCATCCACTCCACGCCGCCCTCACCCCCGGTCCCTCTCCCAGAGGGCGAGGGGAGACTGGCGGTCACAAAAATGCCTTGGTGCAGTTGGCGCACAGGGGGATGGCCGATTGGTTGGCCTCGCGGTGTGCGCGGCGGACGTCTTGATAGGGCCGGTCGCGCCAGACGTCGCCAATCGTCCGCTGCGAATCCATGTGCCCGAGGATGTGCTGCCCGTCATAGTCGAGGCAACAGAGCGAAACGTCGCCGTTGGCCAGCACGGTGAACGTGCGCCACAGCCGCGAGCAAGGCTTTCGGGTTCGCTTGGCGATGACATCCTGGCCGCCCCAGTTGTGCAGCTTGCCGAACGAGAAATCGTCGACCGTCTTTTCGAGCATCTTCATCGTCGACTGCTTATCGGTCGTGCTGCAACAGGCCACTCGGATCCGCATCTTCGACCGCGCGGCATTGCGCAGCTTGACCAACTCGATGACGTTTTGCACGACAGCGTCGAACTTCAACGGCGTGCGAATCCGTTCGAACTCCTCGCTGGTCGCGCCGTCGAGGCTCACTTTGATTTCATCGAGCCCGACCTCGATCAACCGCTTGCCGCGTTCGGCGCCGAGCAGCGACCCGTTGCAGAAAATTTTAACGCGGCGGATGCCTTTCTGTTTGGCATAGGCGATTCGGTCCTCGATCCGCCGATCCATCATCGGCTCGCCGAAGTTGTGCAGATGGACCTCGCGGCAATGGGCCTCGGCGCATTGGTCGATCAACCGGCGGTAGAGGGCGTCGTCCATCGTAGCGACCGGGCGCTGCATGTCGCGGTGCGGGCAGATGATGCACTTGGCGTTGCAGGCGTTGGTCGTTTCGAGCCGCACGACCGCCGGAAAACGCCCCATCGCCGCATCATACGCGCAGCTCAGCGTGCGACAGAGCAACTTCGAGGCTATCGTGGGCGCCGCCATGAGAATTTCAGTGCAATCCGGATGTTTATGGTGTCCCTTATCGTACCGGTTTGGGCATATTGCTACAAGTCGAAGAAGCGGCAACGCGGGTTTTTCACACCATACCCCAGCGTTTCCGCAGATACCACTCGATAGCGAGCAGACCGACGAGCGTTAGGA
>JAEWUR010000216.1 GCA_023397045.1 Planctomycetota bacterium | reverse complement strand
GTCGTATACTGGAACGTGTAGATGCCGACGAAACGGTCGTTGAGGATGCCGGTATTGTCGCGCCCGAATGCGAGCGCGTCGAAGGTGGTCGGCTCGGAGAATGCGATGCCGATGTAGCTCTGATCGCTTCCGGCGATCCAGCTATGGTCGTTTCCGTAGAGGCCGTCGTTGATCTGCTCGATGGCATGTTGTTCGGGATGGTCGTTGATGACGTCCTTCGCGAATGGCTTGGCGCCGTCCGCCAGGTTCTTGTCGGGCAAGAACGTTCCCCCGACCTCGATCAGCTCGGGCGGATCGGGAAGATCGTACAATTCGCGTAGCGCGGCAAGCGGCAGCGACGCACTGGCCACGTAGTTTCCAACGCCGGCGTTGTCGCCGTGGATCCACTCGGGAACACCGCGCCGCTGGTAACTGTCGACCATGTCGACGACCATTTGGTCGGCCATTGGCGGATTGACGCTTCTCAATGCTTCGACGACCCAGCCATTGGCCACGCCCCAGAATCCGCCGTTCTGATAGGTATCCGGCGGACAGCCGGCCTCCCAATACATTCCGCCGGGCAGTTGCCGAACCTGACCTTCCTGGATGATTTCGTCGTAATGCGATTGGAAGTATTGGGCGATCGTCTCCGACTGATCCGCCGTGGCGACGCCAAGGTGGATGGCGAAGGCCGAGCCCCAGATATCGGGCTGGTCGCACTTCACGGTGGCCGCACGGAATAGGCCGGACGTCGAATCCCAGAAGGCGCCGCGGATGGCGGCCGCCTTGTTCTCGGCCGTGGTTCGCCATGCCGCGGCCTCGGTCGGGCGGTCGGCCGATTCGAGCAGATCGGCCAACTGTCGGCTGGCTCGTACATCCAACAGCGAACCAAAGAGCACGTTGCCCGTCTTGCGGATCGAGTCGGTGAAACCGTAGGGGCATCGGTCCCAATCCTTGTCGGGGTCGATGTAGATCAGCCCATTCGCGCTGCGCGGCGCGGCGTTCATCGTCGCGACGAGCGGATCGATGATCTGTTGCAGCAGGGCGGGATCGTTGAGCCGCTGTTGCGTGCGCCAGGCCACGTCGACGGTGAATTGCGAACCGTCGGCCACCGGGTTTTCACCCATCGTGCCGTAGCCCGGCATGTAGATTGGCGTAGCATCGAGCTTGACGCAATCGACGCCGGCGCCGTCGGCTCGCAAGGCGTTGACAAAGGTCAGGCATGAATTGCGGATCTCGTCATCGGTGAATGCCTCGGGGCTGCCTTCGAACATATAGGCGTAATCGCGCAGCCAGAAGGCGTCGTAGCCCGCGCCGGCCTGCGGCATGAACGCCGCGGTTCCGTCTTGCATCGTCGTGCGAGCGTTGCGAATCAGTTGAAGCGATTTGCCTTCCAGCCAGACGCCGGCCTCGAAGGCGTTTGGCGGCGCCGCGAGACATGGAATCGTCATGACGCAGAAGTTCAACGCGGCAAGGAATCGTCCGGCACATCGCACGACATTCATGGCTTCTCTCCCGGAGGGTTGCAAATCGTCAAGAGGTGTTCGATCTTCATGGGGCGGACCGCATGTCGACGTCAAAGACCGTGGCGCTTGGCCCAACCGTCACGGTCAGCCCGCTCGTGGCCGGTTGGCGATATTTCAGGGGAATATCGCGGCGGATTGTTTCGGGACCGGCGGTGAATGAACCCAGCGGTGCGTTCTTGTCGCGAGGAATGACGGCCACTCGATAACTTCCTTCCGGCAGGCCGTCGCCACGATCCGTGATGATCGTGTAGCGTCCGTCGGCGGCGATGTCGGCAAGTACGTCGACGCCTGCCTGCGGATCGCTGAAACGAATCGAAGCGTCGGAGACGGGTTTGCCTTCGAAGGTGACTCGGCCGGTGACGGGCGAGGGCACCGGTTGCGTTGCGCCGCATCCCGACATCGCGATTGCCGTGAGGACCGCACACGCCAGTTGAATCGGTGGGGCATGAAGGCGTTGCATCGCGATCCTTCCGTCGTTAATAGGCGTTGCCGGGTATGACTTGGTTGTCGTTCCGGGTGGCCAGATTCCGGAGGACGGTCATGTCGAGCGATTCCGATAGGATTTGCACCGAGCCGTCGGCGAAGACGACGTTGGCGCCGCCGGGATGCGCGGCCTGGATCGGCGTATTCGGGCCGCAGTTGCCTCCGACGCCATAACCGCTGGTCGATTTGTAGTTGATCGGATGGTAGACGCACGTGAGGTTGAACGTCCGTTTGTCGGATCCGCCGGGCGGTAAGGGGCCCATGGGAAAGCCATGCCCGCAATCGGAGCGGCAATCACCGGAATCGCATGGAATGTCGGTTATTGGGCCGGCGGGCGCGAGCCAGTCGGATTGTTCGCCGACGACGATGGTGTTCGAAGTGCCGTCGGTGATTTCGGCAATCGGGATGGCGCGATACACGATCAGAACGCCGCCGGTTGATACCCAACCTTGCGTGGGTGAAAAGGTAGTGACGTCCTGTGCGGCGTAGATGTTGACCGTTTGGCCGTCCGCGGCTCCGGAGATGCCGGCATAGGTTGTCCCTTGGAGGTTTGCGGATTGTCCGATTTGCCCGATGGCCTCCGTAAGGACCCTGCGAGGAAGCGAACTCGAGGGGCAGTACATGTACGGGAATTGCAGGTTCTGGAGCAATGCGAGGCTCGTGATGTTTGCCGTTCCCGTGCCCAGCCAGCCGCCGAGGGAATAATCGTATTGGTCCGAGACGTTGGCGCCTTCGATGTAGGGCATGATTCGCACCCACCACGAAGTGCCGGGGATCGCAGGCCCTCCCAATCCACCGGGCGGGAACGTCTGGTTGCCGGTCTCATAGTTGAGCAGCGCCAGGCCGATTTGTTTGAGGTTGTTTTGGCACTGCAACCTTCTTGCCGCTTCGCGTGCCGCTTGGACCGCCGGCAACAGC
>JAEWUR010000202.1 GCA_023397045.1 Planctomycetota bacterium | reverse complement strand
TTCAAAGGCCGTCCGATGGGGGCAGCCCGCACACAGGGCCGGTGGTTTGCCGGGTTTCGGCGGAGTTTCGGGCGTTTCGTCGCCGGCCAGGATGCGTCGCACTCGGGCGACGTTCAACTCGCCAAAGCGATACATTTCGGACTTCTGCCGAACGTCGATGCCGGCCGCTCGGATCTGTTCGAACAGACAGGGGTCGTTTTCTTCGATCACCCAACACTCGTCGATGCTTTCGGCAAATCGGCGGATGCAATCGAACGGCAGCGGATGGGACAGCCCGAGCTTCAGAACGCTTGCGTCGGGCGAGGCCTCGCGGACATGCATGAACGATATGCCCGACGTGATGATCCCGAGGCGGCCACCATTGTTTTCAATACTGTTGAGCGAAGACGTTTCGTTCCAAGCGGCGATTTCGGCCAGTTTGGCTCGCAGCCGGCGATGGGCAGGCCGGGCGTGCGCGGGAACCATCACGCGGGCGGGAATATCGCGGCGAAACGCCGGTTCGGTCGCCGGCCGATCGGTCGGCGGATGCGGCTCGACCGGCGTTTTTGAATGGCAAACGCGCGTGGTCAGTCGCAGCAGAACTGGCAGATGCCATCGGCCGGAGATTTCCAGCGCCGCGAGCATGAAGTCGTAGGCTTCTTGCGAATCGGCGGGCTCGAGCATCGGCACGCCGGCCGCGACGGCATAGCGCCGGCTGTCCTGCTCGTTCTGGCTGGACGCCATGCCGGGATCGTCGGCCACGATGACGACCAAGGGACCGTCGACGCCGGAATAGGCGGCCGTGAAGAACGGGTCGGCGGCGACGTTCAGGCCGACGTGCTTCATGGTGACCATTGCCGGGGCCGATCCGAAGGCAACGCCCAGGGCGACCTCGAAAGCGACCTTTTCGTTGGGTGCCCATTGCGCCCGGCCGCCGAGGCTGTCGAAGTGTTCGAGGATTTCGGTGGAAGGCGTGCCGGGATAACCGGTTGCGAGGGCGATGCCTGCATCGCGCGCCGCCAAAGCGACGGCTTGATTGCCACTAAGTAGACGTCGGAATTGTCTTTTCACGGGTGCCATGACGAGGAAGGGATATTTGGGACGGTCCTCTCCATGATACTTGAGTTTCCGGGAAAATGCCATTGGACGGACGTTGCGGATTGGGTGAAGCGGTGCCCCCCGCGAGCCGAACTTCCGGCCACTTCATCGAACCGGCCGCGGTTCCTGGGTTTTTGGCGAAGGTTTGCTCCGGCCAACTAGACTTTTGCCCGTCGCTCGATTACGATGGGATCCGTATGTATCCAGTTCGCCTCGTCGATGTTGGGGCCGTCGGTTTTCAGGCCGAACGTTCCGATCGGCAACCGGCAAGTGGAAGCTCCGGCAATCATTTCCAGAAACCCTCGCAAACCAGATCACCATGAACATCAAGCTTACCAGCGGCAAGGTCATTCCGATTGAGATGCACAAGGTTCGCATCGTCCAGAAGACGCAACTTCCACCGATCGGGCGGCGGCTGGAGGCGATCACCGAGGCCGGCTACAACACGTTCCTGCTCCGCACTCGCGACATGTTCCTCGACATGCTGACCGACAGCGGCACCAATGCGATGAGCGATAATCAGTTGGCGGCCATGATGGTTTCGGACGATGCTTATGCGGGCGGCGAGAGCTACTACAAGCTGCTGTCGGCCGTCAAGGACGTGCTAGGATTCGACTATTGCGTGCCAGCCCACCAAGGCCGCGCCGCGGAACACATTTTGACGAAGATGTTCGTCAAGCCGGGCCAGGTCGTCCCGATGAACTACCACTTCACGACCACCAAGGCCCACTTCGAGATGGGTGGCGCCGAAGTACTCGAGCTTTACATCGATGAAGCGATGAACCCGGCGAGCGACTGTCTGTTCAAGGGCAACCTGGACCCGAAGAAGCTCGAAGCGACCATCGCGAAGTACGGCCCGGAGAAAATTTCGTTCGTCCGGATGGAAGCGACGACCAATCTGATCGGCGGCCAACCGTTCTCGATGGCCAACCTGAAGGAAATCCGGGCGATCACGAAGGCGAAGAACGTGCCATTGGTGATCGATTGCAGTCTGATTTCGGAAAACGCTTATTTCATCAAGTCGCGCGAGCCGGCCTATGCCAACGTGACGATCGACGCGATCGTCAAGGAGATGATGGCGCAGGCCGACCTGATCTACCTGTCGGGACGCAAGAGCGCGTGCGTGCGCGGCGGTCTGATCGCGACGAATGACCCGAAATACTTCGATCAACTAAAGACATGGCTGCCGCTGTACGAAGGTTTCATTACCTACGGCGGCATGTCGTCGAAAGAAATCGAGGCGATGACGGTCGGTCTCCGCGAGATGGTCGACTATGACGTGGCCAGCAGCTCGGCCGACTTGATCGCGTACTTCGTCGACGCAATGGTCAAGGCGGGCATCCCGGCGGTGACCCCGCCTGGTGGTCTGGCTGGACACGTCGACGGCATGCGGTTCCTTCCCCACGTGCCCCAGTCGCAGTACACGGCCGGTGCGCTGACGAGCGCCGTGTATCTGGTTTCCGGCGTTCGCGGCATGGAACGCGGCACGGTCTCGATGGATCGCGACAGCAAGGGCAATGACGTTTATTCTGACATGGAATTGTGCCGGCTGGCCGTCCCGCGTCGCGTCTACACCGTGTCGCACATGGATTACGTGGTCGATCGACTGAGCTGGCTGTATGAGCACCGCAATCTAGTGGGCGGGCTGAAGTTCGTTCACGAACCGCCGGTGTTGCGATTCTTCACGGGCCGGCTCGAACCGATCGACAACTGGGGTGCGCGACTGGCCGAGGCGTTCCGCGCCGACTTCGGCGACAATTGTTGATTGATGGTCGAGCCATGAACAACGAAGAGTTTCGTCGATGGGGCCATCGTCTGATCGATTGGATCGCCGACTACCGGGATCATGTGGAGCAGTATCCTGTGATGTCGCAGGTCAAGCCGGGCGAGATCCGGTCGATGCTGCCCGAGAAGCCGCCGATGCAAGGCGAGCCGTTCGACGCCATCCTTCGGGATGTCGATCGGATCATCATGCCGGGCATTATGCACTGGCAATCGCCCAACTTTTTCGGCTTCTTCCCGTCGAACAACTCGGGCCCCTCGATCTTGGGTGAGTTGTTGTCGACTGGGTTGGGCGTGCAAGGAATGCTCTGGGCGACCAGTCCGGCCTGCACCGAATTGGAAACCCACGTGCTCGACTGGCTGGTCGAACTGCTCGGATTGCCCCCGGCGTTCCATTCGAGTTCGACCGGCGGCGGCGTCATCCAGGACAGCGCGTCGTCGGCCGCATTGTGCGCGATCTTGGCCGCCCGAGAACGCTCGACCGGCGGCCGAAGCAATTCCCTGGGCGCCGACGGATCGCTGACCGCGTACATTTCGACCCAAACGCATTCGTCGATCGAAAAAGGCGTGCGAATCGCCGGACTGGGCGCTGATCAGCTTCGTCAGATCGAGGTCGATGCCAATTATGCCATGCGCCCGGACCGTCTGGCCGAAGCGATCGCCCTGGATCGCGCGGCCGGACTGCGACCGTGCTTCGTCTGCGCGACGGTCGGCACGACCTCGTCGACGGCCATCGATCCGATCCGCGAGATTGGCCGCATCTGCCGCAAGGAGAACGCCTGGTTTCACGTGGACGGCGCCATGGCGGGCACGGCAACCATCTGCCCCGAGTTCCACCCTCTGCACGACGGCGTCGAACTGGCCGAAAGCTATTGTTTCAATCCGCATAAGTGGATGTTCACGAACTTCGATTGCGACTGCTTCTTCGTCGCCGATCGCGCACATCTGATCCGCACGCTGTCGATTCTGCCGGAGTATCTGCGCAATCGGGCAACCGAATCGGGGGCGGTGATCGACTATCGCGATTGGCAGGTCCCGCTGGGACGGCGGTTCCGAGCGTTGAAACTGTGGTTCGTGCTTCGCAGCTTCGGCATCGAAGGGCTTCGGCAGCGCGTGCGACAGCACATTCAATATGCACGAGAGCTTGCCGACTGGGTGAAGGCCGATCCCCGCTTTGAGATGGCCGCACCGGTGACGCTCGCGCTGGTTTGTTTTCGGCATCGCGGTGGAGATGCCGTGAACCAGAAGATTTTGGATCAGCTCAACGCGTCCGGAAAACTCTATCTGAGCCACACGCGGCTGGATGACAAGTTCACGCTGCGTTTCTCGATCGGCCAGACCGAAACGCAGCGGCACCACGTCGCACAGGCGTGGCGTCAAATCCAGGACGCCGCCGACGCCGAGATGAGCTGACAAGTCATCCTGAGCGAAGCGAAGGATCTGAAAAAAACCGCGGATTCTTCGCTCCGCTCAGAATGACCGGTACGTTGAAACGATTTCGGCAACAGCACGTAGGGTCCGCCTCGCGGACCATGGAAACCAAAAAATACCGCTATGGTCCGCGAGGCGGACCCTACCCCAGAATGACCGGCAAATCGAAAACGATTTCGGCAACAGGGACTACTCATCCACTGAATAGAAGAACAACCGCGAGTCGCGAGGCGAGGGGATGGTGACTTTGAAGCCTTGGTCGCGAATCTGTTGGCCGGTGACCGTCCATGTTTTTCCGGAATCGTAGTCCTCGAACTTCCACTTTTTCGACGGGTCGATCGTCAAGAGGTCGAACGTCATGGCGCGGATGCTGCTCTTTTCGCGACGCAGGGC
>JAEWUR010000085.1 GCA_023397045.1 Planctomycetota bacterium | reverse complement strand
CGTCCAGCGGCGCGGAGACGGACAGGATCGAATCGACCTCGCCCTTCAAGATGCTGTCGGCCGAGTAGGTATAGGGGTTCGGATCAAATAAATCCCCCGAGACATCCCTCGCGGCGGTGTCGAAGATCAACTGGAGGGATGCCCCTTCGGGATCGTAAGGGTTGTAGAGCATTTCCTCGGCCGTATTGAACAGGTTCATGCCGAGGATGCCGTCGATGCCGCCGCCAAGGTCATAGACGAAGAACGGGGCATTCGTGATCTCCAAACTGGTCCCGTCGGCCCCGGGAATGTTGATCGAAGAGACCGTGTAGCCGTTCAGGTCGATCGCTTGTCCCGCGGCGCCGGCAACGGCCAACGTGAACTCGGGCGCGTTCAAATTCAGGCCCAGCGATTGCGCCATGCTGGTCGATATGATGGACATCATCGCGCCGGTGTCGAACAGGAAATTGTTGCCCGGCGCGCTCTGCAACGTCTCTCCCGATTCCGTTTTCATGGCCATTTGCAGGGTCGGCACGAACGGATTGGGCGCGACCGTCACGTCGGCGCCGGGATTCGTCGCGTGATTGTTTTCGCCGATCATGGCCAAGGGGATACGAATCGGATTGCTCAAATTGCTTCCGGCGGCCGGCGTCGTCAGCGATGCCGTGGGACTGACATATTCGAGTTCCGGGATGCGATACAACAGCGATTCGGTGATGATATCGGGGAACATGTCTTTGAGGTCGATTGTCATTCCCATGTTGACGTAGGCGGCTCGTCCGGCTGTTTGGCCGGTTGGAGCCAGCAGCATGGGCGTGCCCGAGATCGACGGCAGGCTCTCGCTGCCGTTTTCCGCGCCGACGAACATATGGATGTTGTCGACGATGGCCGGCGTCGCCGTGCTCGCGGCGCCGATAATGTTGCGATTTGGCAGGACCATGCCAGCCGGATCGTCATACAGATATTCCCCGATGCCGTAAGAGATGACGGAGACCGGACCGGAGACGTCGCCGATGACCTGGCCATTGACGCCGTCGGCGATAGCGCCGCCGGGATTCACGATCGGCGCCGGAGTGCCGAGCCCCAAGGCAAACATTGACTGATCGGTATAGCTGAGCGTTACGACCGAGGCCCCCGTGTCAAAAATCGAATCGAGGGTCCATGACGCGATGTCGGCGGTTTGTCCGGGCAGAAAGTGCCCCTGAACAACCGAGATCTGGTCGCCGATGATGTCGACCTCGGGTATCAGATCAACTGTGATCTTCTGAGCATTGGCCGTGGAAACGCCCAGGAAAATCGCCAGAACACCCGTCAGCAGGACGGGAACCAAAGACCGCTTCATGCGCACCTCCCTTCGGCGCTCAGGTCGACTCTTTTTTAGCTAGAGCCGTCTTTGGCCGAATGCGTTAACGCTGCCTGTTCCGAAAAAGAAAAAAACGACCGGAAACGCCGTCCTAAATAAGATTCCGCGATTCTGGGAGTCGGAGTGTCCGGGCCACCCTTATATATAAGAAAGGTTGGGCGATTTGGCAAGCATACTTTCGAGTGTAGACGACCCACCTAAAACAACCTGGTGTCTGTCCGATTCGGGTTCACGAATGGACGGAACATGGTAACCCGAAGAGTAAGCTAAGGACAGCCTCGCTTACGCTTCGGGCTACGATTCCGAACCTCGATATTCACCCGTCAATTGTCGCCGAGGGAAACCCGAGTCCCGTCGGTCAAACTGCTTTCCGGGGCAAGAATCACCGGTTCGCCTTCCGCAATGCCCTTGGTGATCTCGTCCTGCTCGTCGTTCATCAATCCAACGTCGACGGTTTGGAGCCGGGCAAGGCCGCCGCGAACGGCAAAAACCTGCCAGCGATTGTCGGCCGCGCGAAACAACGCCGACCGGGGAACCAAGACGGCCTTCGACCGGTCGGCCGTGAAGATGCGCACGCGCACCCGATAACCGACGCCAAGACGGCGGTCGCTCAGCAGACGCGACAATTCGCCTTCCTCGAATCCGACGATGACCTTGACCCGTTGCTGCTCGACCCCGAGCGAGCTGATTTTGGTGAAGCCCGCCGGGTAGATGCGTTTGACAATGCCCCGGGCTGCCGGCCGTCCGATGGCCGGGCCGTAGATCTCGACCTGATCGCCAACCTTGGCCGCCACGACGTCGAGGCTCAGGACATCGGCTTCGACCTCCAAGTCTTCGAGGCGTCCGATTTCCAGCAGCGCCGTACCGGCGTTCAGGTAGCGTTCGTTGCTGATCAACCGATCGAGTATGACGCCGTCGACTGGGCTGCGCATGGTGCCTCGCTGCTGTTCCTGCAACATCTCCTGCAATCGGGCCTCGGCCTCGACCTTCTGATGTTCGAGCACCGCGCCGCTGAGTCCCTTTCGCACGATATATTGCCGCACCATGATCGGCGTCAGATCGGTGGCCGCTCCCATGGCGACCATCGCCGCATGAACGAGTTGGTCTTGCTTGTAATCGACGTCGCTCTGCACTTGGGCCAGGGCTGCCTGGTCCAGATCGTCTTGCGTTCGAGCCGCGGTTGTCGCAAGTTGCCGCACACGTGCCAGATCGCGATTGGCATATTCGAGTTTCGCCTTGCCGGCGGTGACGCGCTCGGCCGCCGCCTGAACGGTCGCCACGGTCGACTTCACGAATTGCAGTGCCTGCTTGTAGGCCGTCTCCTCGACGTTGACGTCGGCGTTTTCTTGGATGCTCGCCGTGAGTCGCTCGACGACGGCGCGAGCCTCTTCGACGGCCAGTTCCAGGTCGCGCGGCATGATCTGCGCAACGACCTGATCTTTCTTCACCGGCGTGCCTTCGACCAACGAAATCGCTTCGATCCGGCCTGTGATCGGCATCGTGATCAGATAGGTTTCGGGCAGTCGGGTCTTCGCCTGCTCGTCGATGAACTCGCGGATCGGCCCGATTTTCGCTTTGGCCGATTCGACCGGCACGCCCGACGAAAATCCGCCGAAAAGGGCGTAGGCCAGCAACAACCCCAGCAGCACAATGACGACGATGGTCCAGTGTTTGGTTTTCATGACAATGCAGGACTCGCGGAACTATTGATGTGTGCTTGGATAATGAACCGGCCATTTGACCGAATTGGTCTTATTTCCGGCCTCCCGTTGGTCGGCCGGGGGGTCATTGACAGGGCAAGCGTCAAAAAGGGGAAGTTCTTCGGTTTTTTCGGAAGTGAGCCAGCAGACCGCGGCCGCCAATGCGAAACCGGCCGGCACGTCGACGAAATAGTGCCCGCCGGCCGTGACCGTGGAAATAATCACGGCCACTTCGAGCAAAGCGAACGCCACGTTCCAATAACGATACTTCCGCATGGCGAGAAAGAGAAAGATCGCCCAAACCGCGTGAAACGACGGGAAGGTAATCAGTCCTTGCCCCTCGGCGAAGTTGAAGTGGTGGAACTCACCCGCCCGCAACGCTCGCACGTGTTCGATATACCGAGACTCGCCCCATCCCGGCGGCGTGATGCCGAGCGCTCCGGACGGTCCCTCGGCCGGCATCCACACGAAAAACATATAGGCGATCATCGCCGCGATCATCATGCGAAGGATAAACGTTTCGAGCAACTTCCGCTCGTTGCGAAAACCCAGGACAATGATGACCAGGGCCGTCTGAGGCAGCAGCGAATTGTAGGCGACCACCAACGCACGGTCGATCCGAGGATGCACGGCCAGCCAGGCTTTCAATGCGGGCAGATCGCAGCCCAGCGCGACGTCCCATGCGGCAAACTGCCTGTCCCACAACGGATAGGCAAGTTTCGCGCCGAGATACGTCAACACGATGAACGACATCGAGAAGAGGACCATTTGCACCAAAGCGCTGAGGCACAGCAAAAAGTTCTCCTCGCGACGAAAATAGTAGGCCGCCGCCCCGATGATCGCCAGACTGATCGCCGGGCTGATGAAGCCCGACACGGTCATTCCCGTCGCGATGCACCCGACAACGTCGGCGGTTATCAACAATGCCAAAATCATCCAACGCAACATCTTCTGTTATTCCTGAGTCTTCAAGGCATCGAGCCAATCCATCGTGCTGACCGCCCGCTGCACGAACAAATGGGTCAGCAATCCGAAGGCGATGGCACATAACAAGGTTAGCACCCACAAACCGGTCGAGGTAATCACAGGCATCCGAAAAAGGTCGCTGGAATATTCGGCCGCGACGACGGCGGTCAGGGCATAGCCCAGCGGCATCCCGAGCGCCGTGCCGACGATCGTCGTAATCATGCTTTCGCGCAGCAGAAGGCTGCCAACCTCCCAAGGACCGTATCCGAGCACCTGGAGCGTGGCCACTTCGCGTTGCCGTTCGGCCAGGCTCACCAGCGAGGCATTCAAAATGCTCCCGAAAAACATGATGCCGGCAAACAGCGTGATCAGTCCGACGATGATCTCCTGGTTGTTCAGAACCGTTTCCTTGAGGCTGCGGATCGTGTTCACCCGGACCGAAATGGTCTGCAGCGCCGGCATCTGCTTCAACTGCCGATAGAGTTCGGCCCGGTTCTCCGCGGTCCGATCGGTCGTCAACTGAACGCCGTTGAGCGCCAGTTCTTCGTCAACCAGACGGCTGAGGTAGCCGATGTCGGCATAGACGGCCGTCCCGAGATAGCTGTCGGCGATGGCCGTGATCGGAACGTATTGCAAACGGCGTTGCCCTTTGATCGGCTGAAACCCAAGCCGGTCGCCCGGTCCGACGTGCATCGCGTCGGCCAGCGTGCGATTGACCACCACGCCATGCGCCGGGATATGGATCGGCAGGCCGTCGACATCGCGCGGGATGGTCAACGTCGCGCCGGCCGTCAAGCCGGTGATCGAGCCCTTCTTACGATGCGGGCCGTTGATGAAATTGCACGCGATGTTCAGCACGGGCTCGGCATGGTCGACGCCCGGCAGCGCGGCCGCCTCCGAGAGAGCGCTCCGGTCGTGCTCATCTTTGAACGTCAGGTCGACGTCGCTTCGCATCACGCGCTCGAATTGGAAATCGACCAGATGGTCGATGGACAGTTTCATCATGAACCCATTGACCAGCAAGCTGGCGCCCATCGCGGCGGCGAAAATGCAGGCGGCCGTTCGGAATCGGCTCCGCAAGACGTTGCGTAGAACCATCCGCCAGCCCGACCCGAGCGTCCGCCACAGCCGGCCGAAATGTTCGAGAAATACCGCGCCTCCGCTGCGCGGCGGAGCAGGCCGCATCGCCTGGGCCGGATGGAGCCGAAGCGCCACGCGACTCCCTCGCACGCTGCCG
>JAEWUR010000062.1 GCA_023397045.1 Planctomycetota bacterium | reverse complement strand
CTGTAAGACCAGACCATGACGCAGCTTGGCTGATTGGGACATGACAGGACAGCGCTGCCTGAGCCGTGCGAATTCGTCGCGTCTTCTCGGGGTCGGCTTTGTGGCCCTTGCCAACAACACAGGTGGCAACATTGCCCGCGCAGGCCCGTACCGAACACGACTCGCCGCAACGTTGGATCTCAGCAGCTACTTCTCCCACATCATCAACATGGACCGTAATCGTATTGTTTGCGCGTGTGCCATCGCCTAGCCAGTAGCCCAAAACGTAGGGATCAATGTCCAATGGCACCTCCGGTATGTAAAGTGGTCGAGCCATCTGGACGCGATAACGTCGTTCAAGCTGGGTACGGTTCTGGGGGAGAACCACTCGATCGCGCATCTGTTCTGTTCGTAGCGTCAACGGATTACGACGACTCCAACGATCATCCACTGTCCACAGGTGTTCCGCATCGCAGATGATCGACTCCCCGTCGCTGAACCGGACGCGGTAGCAAGGGCGACCGAATTGGACTTCGGTCGTATACGTGACCCGACACGGCCACCCCTCATCATCAAAGAGCAGATCGCCCACCTCAACGTCGCCCATCGTGGTCCAGCCGAACGGCGTGGGCAGTGGGGTGTTGAGGGCCAGAGCTTTCCCGCTGCCTCTTGGCATTGCCATGGCAAACAATCCGCCTCGAAGCACTGCTTCTTCAGTTTTAGCGATCACCTTCAAATGATCTGACGACCATGCCAAGTTAAATGTGGACGGAAAATAGGACTCGCAGAAGAACCGAAAATCATCCTTGGCCCGCAACCGTCGTTCGGGATTCGCGATATCCGGCAACTCGCCGATGTCACGACCTGCCAAGGAAATCGCCGCCGCTCGGGATCGGGCCCGTTCTTTCGTAGCGGCATAGGGATCTGCTTCCGGCCGCGACTTCGAAGCATGCCGCATTTCGGCAAGCCATGCCGCGTAGCGAAACAGATCGATGTTGCGTCCGTCCCCGATACGGAAGCCCGCACGGTTGCGGTGACGATGCAGGTCCCGTTCCCCGAGCACTTCGCCCAACGGCGTTGAGTTCAGTACCCGGCACAGATCTGACGCGCGGAGTTTTCGGATATCAAGCGCTGGCACGTATCACCTCAGCGGCTAGCCACGCACTGTAATGCAACAAATTCATTGTTTGGTCGCGGTTGACCGGCGCCCCATCATCAATGTCTGCCTGCAGCATTTCGACGGTGACCGGTTTGGGGCCCATCGCCGAGAGAATCTTGGCCAAATCCTCCAGCCGTAAGGATTGGGGGCTGATGGCGCTAGGTGTTTGCCCAGAAGGGTTAGATTCAACCATGGTGAATTCCATTTCTTCGAATGATTACACAAGCATTACATTCCATCCGCACATTCGACTTGATGTTATGGCAAAAACCTGGCTCATGTGTTGATGTGCGAACGAACATCAAACATTTCCAAACCGCGGAGACATCGAAATGAAGAAAACTGCAAACAGCGCCGCAATCGGAAACGACCTTCGATTCACCAAAAAGAAACCTCGCCTGTCGTGTGGGGGAAATTGGATTTCTGGTGTTGTCGCGGGCCATCGCTTTTCGGCCCTCGTCTTTCCCGAACACGCCGACGACCCTGCTTGGGAGATCGGCGACAGCCGGATCTCGAAACTCTTGATCGTCCGACTGAAGGACAAGGAAATCGTCTTCAATTGGGACCGCGGGATGGACACGCCGGCCAGGTCGGCGAAGACGAAGGCGATTGTTGATTTCCTGGCCGCCGGCCTGGCCGAACACGTTTACGGCAAATAGGAGAACACAACCATGTGCAAACCCGACATTACCATTCGCGGCACCCAGCATCGAAGCATCGAAGCGGCGCTCGAGTACCTTCCGTTCTCCGACGAAGACTACGCCATCTCGATCGGCAAGACCTATTTGACCGTCCCCAAGGCCGAGGTTGAACGGCTGAAGGAGGCGGGCGTCCCCTTCACGATCTACAACAACCCGGAGGGTGATCCCAAGATTGTCTCGGAAGGAAAGGAACCCGCGACATGGGCCATGCCGCACGTGGTCGAGATCATCGACAACCTGATGACTGTGTTGGACGAGGAGGGACATGGCCTCGCCTGTCACCTGCTCATTGACCGGCACGCAGCCAAGGCGCAACTCAAATTGTGGCGAAGCCGATTTACCTTCGACTACATCGGTGCCTTGGCGGCTTTGACAGAGTATTTCGAATCGTTGGACTAACCCATTTACAAACGAAGGAGATTGACAATGAAAAAGAGTGAAGTCAAAATCGGTGGAGTGTATATTGCAAAGGTGACCAACAAGCTGGTCCAGGTCCGGATCGATGCCGTGAGCAAGTACGGCGGATGGGATGGCACGAATCTCGCCAGCAAGAAATCCATACGGGTGAGGTCGGCCACAAGATTGCGATCGGAGGTCGGTGCCTGTGCTCCCCCCAAGAACACCAAGAGCACGCAACACGACAAGCCATCGGCAAAAGCCATTCCCGAAGCGCCAACGGAACCGGCAGAAAATCCAAAACCGATCTCTCCGACATGTGCCAACTGCGGCTCCACGGAGGTCGATGACGACGGTGACTGTGCGAAGTGCCACGAGCCGAAGGCGGCAAATGCAGAGCCGAAAAAAGACGACCCTCCGAAATCGACTGCAACAAAGCCGACCCGCCCGAAACGGCTCAGCGGTCTCGATGCAGCCGCAAAAGTGCTCGAAGACACCGGCGTGGCGATGAACGTCAAGGAAATCGTCGAGGTGGCCTTTGCCAAAGGCTATTGGAAGCCGGCCGGTCGAACGCCCTCGGCCACCCTGGCGGCCGCATTGATCCGCGAGATCGCCAAGAAGGGTAGCCAATCGCGTTTTCAGAAGTCCGAACGGGGCAAGTTCGTGTTGAACCGATAGCGGCATTGGTGGATACCTCTTTCTCACTCACATTGCGAGTTCCGTTGGATGGCGATGGCAGATCAGTACGTCGACTGTTCTGATCCGCTGTCCGATCCAGCGAATTACGGGCACGGCCATGCTGTTGCCCAAGACTTGATACCGCTGGGTGTCGGTCGGGGATTTGCCGCGCAGCTGAACCAAGGTGTAATCATCGGGGAACCCTTGGAGTCGTTCGCACTCTCGTGGTGTCAATCGGCGGACGATGTATTTGTCGATCTTCCGATCGAATATTACAACGCACGGCCGCGAGTCGGACGTGGCCCCGGCGTTGCTGCCGGCCAGTGCGGGCATGATCGTCGATGGTTGTCCGCGGCCGCAACGCCCGATGCGGGGCTGGAACGAAAACGCACCACACTCCCCAATGCCTTCTTCAGCGGCTCCGGAAGGATTCGACCGTGTTTTGCAGCCTGTTGGAGAATGTTGCTGCAGGCATGAGGCGTCAAAAAGTACCGCGGCAGCAGGTCGCCAGTCTCCAATATTGCCGCAAGGGGCACGATAGCCGACAACGAACAACCTTCGGCGACATTGAGCGAGACGGAAGTGGAT
>JAEWUR010000047.1 GCA_023397045.1 Planctomycetota bacterium | reverse complement strand
GAGTCGGCAATGAATCGCATCTGAGCGCTTCCGAGTTGGCCGTAGCAGCAGTAGATGGCCGTGGATGCGATCGCATCTCCCGAACGGAAGTTTCCAAAAACGACATGCTGCGGATGACCAAAGTCATTTTTCCAAAGCAGGCTCCCATCGAGCGTGCCTGCCTCGACGTCGCCTTGGGCCGCGTAAACGATGGTGTCGACCGACGGATTGCCGAGTTTTCCGACCGCCAGTTGATCCACATGATAGAACGCGGTGGGTTCCCGGTGATTGCCTTCCAAGGTCCAGAGGTGGTTGCCGTCGGCATCGTACGCACCGAAGCCGATGAGCACTTCGTCATTGCCATCGCCATTAATGTCGAGGGCTCTTGGCGAATGACCAGCGCCCACGGCATCCGGAATGGTCGCAATGTGCGACAGATTCGCCGCGTCATAGATGCAGGCGGGCTGGCCGTACTCGTAGGGGGAATAGGATTCGCCCGTGTTCTGCACGAGCAGCCTCATGCCTTGCGTTGTGTGAATGTTGCGCATGATCGAGAGATTATCGGCGAGCAATTCGGTGGACCGGCGAAGCGTCCCCGTTGCGGCATCGAGTACATTGAGCGTGTCTTTTCCAAGCAGCGCGATTTGCAGTTGACCGTCGTTGGCAAGTTGTCCGACGGTCAGCATCTGATCGGCGGAATGGCTGTGAAACAACGTGGACCCCAGGTACGGAGTGCCATGTTGCCAGAGAATGGCGCCGTCGGTGTTGATGGCGGTCAGGCAAGCGGTGTTCTTCATTTCCTCGCACATATTTGGCCAGTGAGGATTATTGTCGGTTTTGTACTGGCCCGGCGATTGGAGGCAGAGCAATTCCCTTTGGCCGTCGCCGTCGATATCGACGGGATAGATATTATTGGCCCGAAAACCGTCGAAGGCGATCGTGCGCAGCAATTGCGCGTCGAGGGCGTAGCCATGCTGCCCCAAGCAGATAACCATGATAGCTGTTGTCAGGAGTGCTTTCATTGCCATGTTCACGGTACTTCTTCTTGTAGTCTGGGGGGAGACTGGCCCGATGCCAGTCTCCCCGCATTCGGTTCCACTTTCATGACACAACCGTGAGGACGCTCGCTGCTTAATCACGGTTGGTTCCGGACAAGGCTACTTCTTTCGCGACCACCCCCAGATCAACAGCCCTAGGCTGCTAATAAATAGCATTACACAAGCACTCGGTTCGGGTACGCCCTGAATCTCGAAGGTATCGAACCGAATGCTTTGGGTCTGCGGGGCTTCTGGGGCATAGATGCCGACCGCCTGCACCGTGCCGCTTGGCAGGTAGGTCAATTGGCTGGGATTGGTGTCGCGGTCAAGGATAGCGCCTGGACTGACATAGGCGTTGTACCAATTCGCGGTGCCAAAATCGCTGACGCCATTTTTCACGCCGTTGGTAGCCAACGGAAAACCGGCGGAATTGGAGTAGGTCGTTCCCGAGAAATACCAATTATCATCGACTTTCAATGCCAAACGGTAGTTTGCTTCCCAGTTGTCCGATTGATACCAACTGACTTCAGTCAAGTTGCTTTTAGCGATTCCCAGACCGGCAACCTCGTTGGTCCAGGCAAGCCAATTTTCGCCCAACGTGCTGTCGTTTCGCATATAAAACAAGCCTCGTTCCATCTCGGAGTTCGCGGCATTCGAGTTGACGGCAGGCAAATCGATCGGTATCCCTGCATCTTCGCCGGCGGCCGAGTTGATCCTGACGTCCCATAGCCCCGGAGACTCATTTGAATACACTTTGCAGTTCGTGTCGTAGTACAGGTTCCACCCTACATAGCTGATCGGCTGGCTAACTTGCGTATCGTTGCCGAAGACTTCGCGATAAAGCGTGGCGCCGTGCGCGCTGGCGGTAAGAGAACCGGCGATCAACAATGTCATACCCAGCAGACTTGCAGTTACGCTTCTCATAGATCAAAACTCCTTCAAGTAGAATGAAATGTGAAAACCACTCGGCCGGATCACGGACTCTTCTCCCTGCGCGGGATTGGCTCCGGCACACGGCCACTCCCTTCCTTCAACCTCTTATGCGCTTGTGCTGTTCCGTGAAAGAGATCCCTAGGGGTTCGAGATAACGGGTTCTTTCGATGGGGCAGCCAATGGCAATTCCGGGGCGACGAAGGCGGAATCGAAATGGGCCGTCACACGATTCAGCGCATCCACCTTGCCGTCGCCGTCAACATCGTCCAATGCATAATCATAAACGGCGACTTCGTCGATTCGCCCGTCGATGCCGAGATTCGACCACAGATCGCTCGCATACTGAACGCCGATCCAAACTGGTGCGGCGGAATGGAATACGTGCAAGGGTACGTTTTCGGTTCGCGAGGCTTGCAGCGCGCCGTTCACGTAAACTCGCATCGACCTGCCGGGGACGAACGTTCCGACCACGTGCAGCCATTGGCCGTTGGGCAGCGGTTTCGCCAAATCGCCGCCCGCAAACGCCATATTGCTTTCGGTGCCGTCGCCCGAGATGTTCAAGGTTGGCGAGTGGGGCACCCCGGGGCTCTGATTGTCGACGACCAGACCGTAGGACCGTTGCTCCGACGTGTTGACCGCGGTTGTTTGCCCGCACCACTTGGCGACGATTCCCTGATTGACGTCGGAGAAGCCCTCGACGCACACCCAGGCTTCGAGCGAAAGTGCGCCGGCGATGTTCAACGGGCCGCGTTCCGTTTCCGGCACTTGAACGTAGGTCAAGGCCGAGGGTTCGAAATAGGGGGCTCGATTATCCGGCTCGAAACCGAGCAGCGGTCTGCCGTCGATCGTGTCAGTCGGCCGCGGACCGGCTTGTCCGATGTTCCCTGGCCCGTTGCCTAAGCCAAAGTTCATATAGGTTCCATGCGGCGCCCGCCGGTGGCCGGCGTTCCGGGCGATCGTGCCGGAAGTCTCGTCGAGCCGGTAGTAGGCGACCGGCCTGTCGGCCATCACTTGCCGGGCGTAGTATCCGCCCGTCACGCTGGGCGTATTAGGCGCGCTTGCCATTTCGACCGCGAACTCCGACATTCGACAGAGGACGTCGGCGACGGTGACGCCGTCCGATTCGATTCGGAGTGCTTCGCCGGCGCGAAGCTCATGCGACTTGGCGTTGACGGACGACTTGCCGCCGAATTGCGTGAGGACGATGCCTTCGATCACGTGTACTTCAACACTGCCTTGTCCGTCGACTTCGACGCCGAACTCGGTACCCAGGTCGGTTACGGTGGCGTTGGGAGTTTTGATGGTGAATAGCGAGGGGCCAGGGCATGAATGTTGAACGCTGAACGTTGAATGATGAATCTCGGATGCGCTCTGTTCGTCACTAGCCACGTCCGTAGAGGGACTAGGGGCTAGGGGCTCGGGGCTAGAAGAGTGCCTTTCAACCCGAGCCGTTAACTTGCCCTGAGAAAGAAATCCGCCATCGTCAGAATCGACTTCGTAAGTCACGGGTCCCTGCAAGATGACCTTTGCGCCGGTGTCGTAAGTGATTTCCAACAGACCGGAAGCCAACTCATACTTGTATCCCAAGGCGACGTTGCGCGATTCCGCCGGACTTTCGCGCCATTTGCAATTGACCGTGCCGGTGATTCGCCCGACGGACGCACCCCTTGGGACATCGGTTGACAGGTTCCGTACCGAGGGCGACTTGGCGATCCGTTGCGGTTGTGACACATAGGTCAATCCGCCGACAAGCATCCCGATGCCCAGAACCACGGTCGCCGTGACGTATGCAACGGCCCAACCGTCGGCAACCAATTCATGCCAAGGCGAGCGGACAATGGGCACTGCGGTCGATGCAAGCGGAATCGCCGTCCCTTCTGCGTCGGCAAAGCCAAACGTCGCCTTTTCGTCGGCGATCTGATCTAGAATGGGATACAACAAGTCGGAGGCCTCGACATATTGCAGATAAATCCGACAGGCTTCATCGCTCTCTTGCAGGAGGCGTTCGAAACAGTCCCATTGATCGGGCGTCAACTCGCCTTCCTCGCCCGCTACGACGAAGTCGTGGACGCGCTTGAACAGGTCCGCCTGAGCAGGAGATGGATGGTTCATCGATCTTGCTCCTCGCGCAGGTTTCTTTGTACACATTCATACAAGGTGCGGCGAATGCGAAAAAGAGCGACGCGAGTCGCCGAAGGCGATTGCCCCAACTCGGAGGCAACGTCCTTGATCTTTCGTCGTCCGTGGACCACCAAATGCAGCAGATTGCGACTCGCATCGCTGAGAGCCCGAACGCATTCCATCAGCACCGTCGCGCGTTCGTCGCGTTGGGAGGAGGAAATTACGGAGACATGCCGCGAGAGCTTTTCCAGCAATGCGTCGTTAAAACAGACGCGTTGTCGCTGGCATCGCTTCCGGTGGGCC
>JAEWUR010000046.1 GCA_023397045.1 Planctomycetota bacterium | reverse complement strand
ATCCATATCGACGGCAACCACCCACGTACGGCCGCCGATCGGATGACGCTCGGCCGCGTTCTGGGAACCGTTCGGACGAACGAATTGGCCACCCTGCGCGCCATGTTGGGCGGAATCTCCATGTCCTACACGCGTCGGACGGTGTACGAGGAGATGCCTTTGCTCGACCAACATCGGGCGGCCATTCATTTTGCTCATGAACACCTTCCGAACTCGCGGCCGGCCGGTCTGGTCAATTGCATGTCCCGTGCGGTGGTCGCAAGAGCCTGGTACTGTTCTCGTGACCTGTCGGCTCTCTCGCGATTTTGTGAAGTGTTGCGTCGAGGCGTGTCCAGAGGGCCACTGGAGGAGATCATCGTAAAGCTTCGGAATCACCTGATGGAACTGCACAAACAAGGATCGAACCGTGTTGTGCGCCAACGTCAATATGGACTCGTGACGCGGGCATTGGCGGCCTATCTCGACCAGGAGCCCTTGACGATTCTGCGAGCTCCCGGCTGCGATCTGTTCCTGTTGCCGGAAGAGAGCGAACGCGTTGCTGTAGCCTGATTCGCCATTTCCCTCACATTTTCCCTGAGAAAGGATTCCTTCGATGAAGATGAATCTATGTGTCGCGATCGCCGTCCTCATAGATATGCCTGACAACGACTGTGCCGCTGGCGTTCATTCGCCGACCGCCCCTATCGACGAGCTGACTGCTCGCATGCGCAGCAGAACATCTCGCTACCACAACGGAACCCGACCGGATTTCACCATGCCCGGCGTCACCGCCTGGATGGCTGGAGCGTTCCAGGAGTCTCCGAACCGTAACTGACAATCTCCGGCGGCGTAGTGCGAGGTTGGTTGACCTCCAATCTCTCAGGTGCCAAATCCTGACGTCGGGTCTTTTTTGCTAATTTTATGGAGTTCGTGCCGTGGAGCTACGTCCTTACCAACAAGCCGCCGTCGATGCCGTTTATGGCTACCTTCGACAGCATGATGATAATCCGTGTGTGGTCATTCCCACCGCAGGTGGGAAGACGCCCCTTCTGGCCACGATCTGCCGTGATGCCGTTATGCAATGGGGCGGGCGCGTGCTGGTTCTGGCCCACGTGAAGGAACTGCTGCAACAGGCGGCCGACAAATTGCATGCAATCTGCCCCGAGTTGAAGTTTGGCGTTTATTCGGCGGGCCTGCAACGTCGCGATACCGACAAGCCTGTGATCGTCGCCGGGATCCAGTCGATCTACAAACGGGCATGCGAGCTCGATGCGTTTGATTTGATCATTGTCGATGAGGCCCATCTCATCGCCCCGGACGGCGAGGGGATGTATCGGCAGTTTATGGCCGAGGCGAAGATCGTCAATCCTCGTGTTCGAACGATCGGGCTGACGGCAACGCCGTTCCGTTTGAAGTCCGGCATGATCTGCGGGCCGGAGAATATCCTGAACGCCATCTGTTTTGAGATCGGCGTCAAAGAACTGATCCGCGACGGCTATCTCTGCCCCTTGGTCACAAAAGCAGGTCGAGAGAAGGCCGACACCGATCAACTGCATGTTCGTGCTGGCGAGTTCGTCGCCGATGAGGTCGAGCAGTTGATGGACCGGGACGAACTGGTCGAGTCAGCCTGTCAGGAGATTGTCGAACAAACACGCGATCGGCACGCATGTCTGATTTTTGCATCGAGCGTCAAACATGCCCAGCATATCCAGGCAGTGCTCCAAGGGAAACACGGCATCGAGTGCGGATTCGTCTCTGGAAAAACACCGGCCAAGGAACGTGACGAGTTATTGGCTCGGTTCCGTGGTGAGGCGTCTGACGATCTCTTCGACCGGAAGCCGTTGAAGTACCTGGTCAACGTTAACGTTCTGACAACGGGTTTTGACGCACCGAACATCGACTGCGTTGCCATGCTCCGGCCCACACTCTCACCGGGCCTTTATTACCAGTGCCTCGGACGGGGTTTTCGGCTCTTTCCCGGCAAGAAGAATTGCCTGGTGCTCGATTTCGGCGGCAACGTGATTCGGCACGGCCCTGTCGATCAGATCCGTATCAAAAACAAAGAACCCTCCGGCAAGGGCAGCGAGGCCCCGGCGAAGGAATGCCCCGAATGTCATGCGCTGATCGCCGCCGGCTATGCTTCCTGTCCCGAGTGTGGCTATGAATTCCCCAAGCCCGAACGAGCCAACCACGATCCGAACGCGTCGAGCGAGGCGGTCCTCTCTGATCAAATCCTCCCAATTCGCTATGATGTCCGCGACGTGTTCTACAGCGTCCACGAGAAACGAGGGGCCGACGAGAACGCGCCGAAGACTATGCGAGTCGATTATCGCGTCGGTTTTCATCAGTATAAGCCAGAATGGATCTGTTTCGAACACCAGGGCTACGTTCGCACGATGGCAGAGAGGTGGTGGAAAGCCCGATCGAATGATCCTGTGCCGGCGACCGCCCAGGAGGCCGTGGACATCGCCAACGCTGGCGGGTTGGCGCCCACGAAGGCGATCTCGGTACTCCCGGTGCCCGGCGAACGATTCGATCGTTTCGTGGACTATGACATCGGCGAGAAACCCGAGGCTGTGTCCACCGGCGAGTCATGGCACCCGACATCCGATGACATCCCGTTTTGACGAAAGAGGCGATCCATGAGCAATCTCACCCACCGCGTGTTCTGTCCCGAATGCGGGGCGATGCGGATCCGCAACCACCGGTCGCGATTTGCGGTCTGCCCCAATGGCCACGGCCGACTTGTGCCGCGGTTCACCGAGGTCGAGCGCCGAAAAGCGATCGTGCGAAGACTGCCCCGGGCGTGGCGAGTCGGACGTAGCGAGTTCTTTATCGATGGATATGACGGTCGATTCGCCTATCACAACGGCCGGCAACCGGCGACGCCTGATGCCACCGTGGGTTCGAATGAGGTTTTGGCCCGGTACGTGACCCGGGCACGCACATTGATTCGTGTGTTCGTCCCAAATAATCCACGAAAAACGTAGTCTTGCACGCCAGGATATTTTGGGATGAACCTCATCGACGTCGCCACCACGTTCCTCAATGCCGGGCTGTGCGCCCTTCCGGCCCGGGCCGACCAAAAACGCCCGACTCTGGCCACTTGGAAAACCTATCAAACCCGTTTGCCCACCGAGATCGAGGCCGCCCGCTGGTTTGAACAGGCGCAGGCCGTATGTCTTATCTGTGGCGCCGTGTCGGGCAATCTGGAGATGCTCGACTTTGACCTGGCCGGCGAAGCATTTGAGCCCTGGTGGAGCGCCATCCAAGCGGCGAATCCCGGTTTGCTGGATCGACTCGTCGTTGAGCAGTCGCCATCAAAGGGTTGGCATGTTGCCTACCGCTGCGAAAAGCCCATAAGCGGCAATCTCAAACTCGCCCAACGCAAACAACCGGTGGATGGTCCCGAAGAGGTCACGTTCTTCGGCAAGTCTTATCGGCCGCGCAAGGAGCTCAACGGCGCGTGGCACGTGATCCTCACAATGATCGAGACCCGTGGCGAGGGTGGGCTGTTCCTGTGTGCCCCGTCGCCCGGTTATGAGTTGGTGCAAGGTGAGTTCGCCAACCTGCCGGTGATCACAGAGGCGGAACGTGAATTGCTGATGCAGACGGCGTGGGAACTCAATCAATACGTGCCGGACGTCGCCCCACCGCCACCGGCAACAACATCACCGTCCACCAGCGACGGCCGGCCCGGCGACGATTTCAATAGCCGAGGGGACGTTCGAGAGATCCTTCAACGCCATGGCTGGTCATTGGCCCAAAGCGGCGACAATGAATATTGGCGCAGGCCCGGCAAGACATCCGGCTGGTCCGCAACGCTCAGGGATAATGTCTTCTATGTCTTCTCGAGCAGCGCCGCCCCGTTCGAACCCAATCAGCCGTATTCACCGTTTTCCGTCTATGCCCACCTGGAGCATGGCGGCGATTATGCCGCAGCCGCGGCAGGATTGCGCTGTCAAGGTTTTGGTGAGGACATGCAACCCGATACGGGTGTGGACCTCTCGCATCTGCTCGGTCACAACCAGGATGACGAAGGAACAATCCCAGAGGCATTCAGTATTGTCGACGACCCGGGGCCGATCCCGGAACACCTCTTTCACGTGCCTGGATTCATCGCCCAAGTGATGGAGTTCACCCTGGCCAACGCGCCGTATCCAAATATCGGCTTAGCCTTCTGCGGCGCATTAGCCTTGCAGTCCTTCCTCTGCAGTCGCAGGGTCGCGACGCCGGGTGACCTGCGGCCCAACCTCTATCTGCTTGCATTGGCCGGCAGCGGTACGGGAAAGGATTTCCCACGGAAGGTCAACACTCGCATTCTGTTCGAGACTGGCCTGATTGCAGGCCTGGGCGATAAGTTCGCCTCGGGCGAAGGCATCCAAGACGCCCTGATTCGCTCCAACGCCATGCTGTTCCAGAACGACGAGATGGATGGCGTGCTGCGCCAAATCAACCTCGATCGCGAGAATCGCCGAGAATCGATCCCCAATATTCTGCTGACTCTTTATACGTCGGCCAACGATGTTTATCCCGTTCGCGTGAAGGCCGGGCAGAAGGAAGCGATCCATATCGATCAGCCGCACTTGACGCTGTTCGGCACCGCTACGCCGGAGTATTTTTACGAATCCTTGTGCCAGCGAATGTTGACCAATGGTTTTTTTGCCCGATTGGTCATCGTGGATATCGGCAAAC
>JAEWUR010000281.1 GCA_023397045.1 Planctomycetota bacterium | reverse complement strand
TCAGGGTGTAGCCGTCGAGGATAACGATTGGCATGGGGGGAAGTTTTCGTCTGTTAGGGAAATTGGCGATGGGGGTCTTATTTTTCCCGAAAAAACTTGCGTCGACAAGGGCTTTTTCCTCGTTGGCAAGTTGATGAAAGGTGTTATAATGGGCCGAAATAATCGTATCAACGCCGGCGTTGATGGGAAATCGTGAAGAATTGACCAGGAGATAGGACGTGAGCAAGGCGAAAGACAAGGCGCGATTGGCGGAAGTGAAGACGGCGTTGGCGGAGAAGTGCGAACGGCTAATCAAGACGACTTCGAGCGCGCCGAGGCGAGCGACGCTGATGTACCAGGCTGCCCGGTTCCGCCGGCAAGCGGCCGATTTGAAGCAATCGTAGCCGGGCATGGAATCTCTTGAAGGTCAATTGTTGGTGGCGTCGCCGCAGTTGATGGATCCGAATTTCGCCCGAAGCTTGGTCTTTTTGATCCAGCATGGGCAGGACGGAGCCTTGGGGGTCGTCGTCAACCGGCCGTTGGACAAGACGGTTCAATCGCTTTGGCGCGAGGTGGGCAGCGCTCCGTGCCACAGCCATCAGCCGGTCTATCTGGGCGGGCCTGTTCCGGGTCCGTTGATGTCGCTTCACACGAAGGAGGGTTTCGCCGAGGACGAGCCCGCGCCGGGCGTGTTTTTTGCGGCGAAGAAGCAGCACCTGGATGCCCTGGTGTTGGAAGACGATCCGACCTGCAAGATTTTTTTGGGCCACGCCGGCTGGGGCGCCGGTCAACTGGAAAACGAGCTTCGCCAGGGCGCCTGGCGGACCATGCCCGCGACGATCGAGAGCGTTTTTTCGGTGGACGACGCCCTTTGGGAAAAAGCGTTTCGCGAGATTGGGCAATCGGTATTGAAGTCGATTCTGAACCTCGATGAGTTGCCTCCGGATGCCTCGGTGAATTAATTCCATGACGATTCCGAAAAGCGAACTGAAGAAGCTGATCAAGGAGCACGGGACGCCGTTGTTCCTGATCGATCACGACGAGATCCGCCGCAATTATGCGGAGTTTAAGAAGCGGCTGCCGCGCGTCCAGGCGTATTATGCGGTGAAGGCGAATCCAGACCCGGCGATTGTGAAGACTCTGTACGAGGAAGGCGCGAGTTTTGACGTGGCATCGATGCCGGAGTTCGAGATTGTCTACCAGTACATCAAGAATTTGCCGGCCAAGGATCGCCAGGATTACATCTGGGACAAGATCATCTACGCGAATCCGATCAAGGCGAACGAGACGCTTCGCGATTTGGATCAGTACAAGCCGTTGGTGACGTACGATAATCTGGAAGAGGTCAAGAAGATCCGGAAGCATGCGCCGCACGCCGGATTGGCGTTGCGGCTTCGCGTGCCGAACACGGGCGCGATGGTTGAGTTGTCGTCGAAGTTCGGCGCATCGTCGGGCGAGGCGGTCGAGTTGATCGAGGCGGCGCACGACGCCGATTTGATCGTCGAGGGGTTGAGTTTTCACGTGGGCAGCCAAACGACGAATTTTGAGAACTTCGTTCAGGCGTTGCACTTGGCGGCAGGCGTGTTTCGGGAGGCGGCCGACCGCGGGTTCAACTTGAAGTTGATCGACATTGGGGGCGGTTTTCCGGCTCCGTATGATGCGCAGGTTCAGCCGTTCAAGATGCTGGCGAAGCGGATCAATGCGGAATTGGACCGCCTTTTCCCGAAGGAGATTGAGATTCTTGCCGAGCCGGGCCGGTTTCTGGTGGCGACGGCGGGAATGGCGCTGGCCAAGGTGATCGGCAAGGCGATGCGCGACGGCAAACGGTGTTATTATCTCGACGACGGCGTGTATCACACGTTTTCGGGCATCATTTTCGACCACTGCCAATACCACCTGAAGGCGTTTAAGAAGGGGGAGACGGAGATCTGTTCGGTGTTTGGCCCGACGTGCGACGCCCTGGACACCATTTCGCTGGCCGAGGAGTTGCCGGAGTTGAGTCTGGGCGACTATGTCTATAGCGAGAACATCGGGGCCTATAGCCGGGCGTCGTCGACATGGTTCAACGGATTCCCGCCGGCGAAGGTCGTGCATCTGAACCAATAGAGGAGCGGCAGTTTTGGACGCCAACGCCACGGACGGTTCGTTGCCGATGGAATTCGACCTTCCGCTGGACCAGTGTCCGCTCTGTGGATCGCCGGGGCCGAGGGCTTACGATCGCGACTTTCGCGGAATCAGCATTTCGCGGTGTGCGCATTGCGGCGTGAAGTTCGTCAACCCGCAATATACCGACGCCTACTTGGCGAAGTTTTATTCGCAATACATTCCGCTGGATCGGCCGTTCGGGTTTGGTCCGGAACATTTTGAGGTGGCCCAGCGGCGGCGCGCGGAGAACTTCGCGATGGTCGAGCGCTTCGCGCCGGTCGGGCGGCTGTTGGCGATCGGGTGCGGCGATGGTTTGGAGTTGAAGATCGCGCAGGCCCGCGGTTGGAACGTCGAGGGTTTTGACGTCGACGCGGACATTACGAAGCACCTTTCGCAGACGCTGAACGTGCCGATCCACACGGGCGATCTGGTGAAGCTCGGCCTGCCGGCCGGTTCGTATGACTGCATCTATCTCGATCACGTGCTCGAGCATCCGAAAAGGCCGCAGGACTTGCTGCGCGAGATCCATCGGCTGTTGCGGCCGGGCGGCGTCATGCTGCTGGGATGTCCCAACATCGCGTCGTTGTCATGCTCGGTGAAGCGCGTGTTCGAACGGCTCGGGCTAAGGCGTCGGAATCGAGGTCGGTACTACAACACGGAGCATCATCTTTTCTTCTATTCGCCGCGCATGCTGCGACGGGTGTTGGAACGTTCGTT
>JAEWUR010000515.1 GCA_023397045.1 Planctomycetota bacterium | reverse complement strand
CTCGACGGTGTGCCAGCGGCGTCCGTCGACCTGCCAGGGCATTCGGGCGTCGCGGCCCACGTCGGTGATGTCGTGGTCGTTCTCGCGATCGGCCATCTCGGCAGCGAAATCGTAGGGCTTCCGCTCGACAAACGGCCCGGCCGCCAACACCGGCGAAAGTGCGATGGCGGTGTGGGAGGTTGAACCCGAGGGATTGGAGATGGTGGATGGCGAATGTTGGATGGCGGATTTTTTTCGCTTAGAACCAGTTGTTGGTTGTTGGCCACCAACAATTTGCTCGGGTGTTCCGGCGGCAACGATCTGTCCGCCGCCGTCGCCGGCTTCCGGGCCGAGATCGATGATCCAATCGGCCGTCTTGATGACGTCGAGATTGTGTTCGATCACGACGACCGTGTTGCCGAGGTCGACCAGCCGGTTCAATACGTCGAGCAGCTTGGCCATGTCGTCGAAATGCAGGCCGGTGGTCGGCTCGTCGAGCAGATAGAGCGTTCGACCGGTGTCTGGCCGAGACAGTTCGGCCGCCAGTTTCACGCGCTGCGCCTCGCCGCCGGAGAGCGTCGGGGCGGGCTGGCCGAGCGTGAGGTAGTCGAGCCCGACGTCGCAAAGCATCTGCAACGGGCGGCGGATTTTCGGGATGTTTTGGAACAGTTTGACCGCCTCGCCGCACGATAGGTCGAGCACGTCGGCGATCGATCGGCCGTGGTAGCGAACGGCCAGCGTCTCCGGGTTGTAACGCTTGCCGTGACACGTGTCGCATTCGACCCAGACGTCGGGCAGGAAGTGCATCTCGATGCGCAACTGCCCATTGCCTTCGCATTTCTCGCAGCGTCCGCCAGCCACGTTGAAGCTGAATCGGCGCGGCGAATAGCCTCGCAGCTTGGCCTCGGGCAACTGGGCGTAGAGCGTGCGAATGAGATCGAACACGCCGGTGAACGTGGCTGGATTCGACGTGGGCGTCTGCCCGAGCGGCTGCTGGTCGACGCGGATTACCTTGTTGACCGCTTCGACGCCTCGGATGACATCATGTGCGCCGGGGAACGTTTTGGCGCGATGCAACGTCCGGGCCAGCGAGGCGTACAAGATATCCTCGACCAGCGAGCTTTTTCCGCTGCCGCTCACGCCGGTGACGACCGTCAGCGTGCCGAGCGGAATCTGCACGTTGATGTTTTTGAGATTGTTATGCCGTGCGCCGACGATTTCGAGCCAGCCGGCGGGAGATGCGGGATTAGGGATTAGGGATTGGGGATTAGTGGGAGAATGCGGAATGCGGAATGATGAATGATGAATGGAAGACGATTCACCAAGCACTTTCTTCTTTCTTCCTTTTTCCCGTTCTCCACCCTCCATCCGCCGATTCGTCGGGACGGGAATGGCTTTTTTGCCGGAGAGATAGGGGCCGGTGACCGAGCCTCGACGCTTGGCGACTTGCGCGGGCGTGCCGGCCGCGACGACCTGCCCACCGTTGCGTCCGGCGGCCGGTCCGAAATCGAGCAACTGATCGGCGTTTTCGACCACTTCGCGATCGTGTTCGACGACCAGCAGCGTGTTGCCGAGGTCGCGAAGTTTTTTCATTGCGTTGAGCAGGCGTCCGTTGTCGCGCGGATGCAGGCCGATCGTCGGTTCGTCGAGGACATAGAGCACGCCGCAGAGTCCGCTGCCGACTTGGGCAGCCAAGCGGATGCGCTGCATTTCACCGCCCGAGAGCGACGGCGCGGGCCGAGCCAGCGTCAAATAGTCGAGGCCCACGTCGACGAGGAATTCCAACCGGTTGCGGATCTCCCGGGCGACCTCGCCGGCGACTTTTTTCTCTTCGCCCGACGGTTTCCAGTTTTTGAACTCCTCGAACAGCTTGCCCAACGGCATTCGGCACAACTCGTCGATCGTGCGACCTTGCAGTCGGACCGCGGCCGCGTCGTCGCGCAATCGACTGCCGCCGCAGACCGCACATTCGACTTCGTCGACGAGATGTTCCAATCGCGAACGGAGCGATGGCGAAACGCGGCTCGCCTCTTCCAACGCCGGATAGAGTCCCTTGTATTGAAAGCGGAAGGAAACCTCGCCTCCCACTTCGAACCACTGCTCGCCGGCGCCGTGGAAGATGATCCGGCGATGTCGGCCGCTGATCTCGTCGAAGGGGATGTCGGTGGGAATGCCCGAGCCGCGGGAGAATGCTTCGAGCATTGCGGCGAACACGGGGCCGCCGGTGTTCGGCCACAGGGCGACCGCGCCTTGGGCGAGCGTCAGCTTGGGATCGCGCAACAGCATCGCGGGATTCGTGCCGGTTTGGATGCCGAGTCCTTCGCAGGCCGGGCACCATCCCAAGACGCTGTTGAACGAGAAATTGTGGGGCGACAGCGGCTCGAAGCTGCGTCCGCAACGGTCGCAGACGAAGTGTTGGCTATGCGTTTCGACCTGCCATTGCGGCTCGGGCACGTTCTCGCGCGGAAAGACGACTCGCAACACGCCTCGGCCGAGCGACAGGGCGTTCTCGACGCTGCCGGCGATGCGCGATCGCGCGTCGGACCGGATCGTCAAC
>JAEWUR010000732.1 GCA_023397045.1 Planctomycetota bacterium | reverse complement strand
GTCGTATTGGTCCGATAGGTTGCTCAGCTCCAGATAGGGCCACAAGGATGGGACAAATGACTGCCGATAGACTCCCCAGTTCGGTGCCGTTCCGGCATAGATCGCTCCGTAGGGATACCGTGCATGGGAGTTCTCGTAGTTGGCCATGGCCAACCCCCATTGTTTGAGATTGTTGCTGCATTGCATCCGACGCGCAGCCTCGCGGGCCGCCTGGACCGCCGGCAGCAGCAACGCGATCAAAATGCCAATGATCGTGATGACCACAAGTAATTCCACAAGTGTGAAGCCGCTTCTCTTGTCTTGCGACATTATTGCACCCCGGAAGTTCATGAGTTTTTCATTCGACGCCTCGAAAAACGATGGGCGTTTCAAACAGCGAGAGATTCGATGTATTGTAACACATCGGCGTGAAGCGAACGGTTCGCACGTCGTTGGCTGCAAACTTCAGTTGGACCTCGACCGCCGCTCCTTCAATCCACGTCGGCGCGCCGGGCCCCTCATCGAAATAGCTCCATTCCGGCAATGGCCGATCGGGCGGGCAGCGCGGCAACGTCACATTCCCTTCGGCGTCGGCCGGCTCGTTCAAATGGATCGTGGGGACCTCGGCCGGAATCGCGGCGGTCGCAAAGGCGGCCTCGCCGAGTCCCTGCTGCGCCGTCGCACCCCAGGGCCAGGTGGCCGGCACAAGCACCAGCGGCCCAAAGGTCACGATGACCCCCGGCCTGCAATCCTCGATCCGGTGCCGTAGCTGACCGCAAAGGGTCACGCGAACGTTCTTGTTCGATCGAGCTTCCTTCATATCAGGTTTCTGAACACAGCCGGGAACTCGCAGGGCGACGGCCATCTCCGGCGGAACGTTCTGCGCCGCTATCGTCGCGTCCGCGCTCGTCGGATAGTTGGTTTCGATCGTCACCGTGACCGAATCGCCGCCGGGGATCGGTACGGTGAATTGGCCTGGAAACAGGAAGTTCACGTGGATCGCGCCCTCGCGAAATGTGACCGTGTGCCGGGCCATTTCCGACATCGCCATGCCGCCGTTATGCACGCAACACCACCAAGCCTCCTCCAAACCCGTCGCGCTGTAGCCGTTGGCCGTGAGTCGGCGCGATCCAAAGCTGCCGGTGATCAGTTGGTTGAAGGCCAGCCCATTCCAGAAGATCCGTTCGGCCTTATCGTAGGCGTCGTCATCGCCGAGAATCAAGCCGGCGTTCAAATTAAGCATCAGCCAATCGGCGATCGAGCAGCCTTCGTTCAAGGGACGATTGGGAAACGACTCGGGCGTGCAACCGTCGGGCATTTCGAAGTGGCGATCGATAATCAGGCGCCGATTCTGCTCGACTTTCTCGATCCAGGACGTGTCGCCCGTCACAAGTGCCGCGACCTGCAATCCGCGGAGCGTGCTCATGAACCCATGCGCATGGCAGAACGTTTCGCATGTGCCGAGGCTATCTCGGACCACGCCGCAGAACTCCAGCCAGCGAGAATCCTTCGCCGCGGCATAGAGTCTGGCAAATGATTCCGTGACCCAGGCCTCGATACGATGTCCTTGACAACCGTTGAGCATGGATCGCCATGTATCGCGAACGTTCCAGAGCCTTTCGCCTAGCCCCACGGCGGCTTCCAACGCCCGCGGATCGTCGGTCAAGTCGTGATAACGCAGCAGCCCGCTAAACAGTCGCCCGGCACATGCCAACTGCAGCGGATCGTCCTCGGGCGGTTGGTTGGCGGTCGTTGGGGCGTATCGTCCGATGACGCCCGAGGGTCGTCGTTGCTTCAAAATTCGTTCAAAAAGCTCATCGATTCGGGGATCGCATACCCCATCGATCCCTTCGGAGCAAGAAAGGAACTCGAGCAACCGGCCGCTCAGGTCGCCAACACACCAATGAGCATGGCGCGAGCGGTTGTCGGGCCGTTCAAGGTCCATCAGGATGAAATCCATCGAATCCAGCGGATAAGCAGCCGTGCGAGTGCGAGCCAGACCGATGCGGAAACTCAATTGTGACGGAGCCAATGTCGGCTTCGACAGAGCGACCTTGCCGCCAAGGAGCATCTTCGGCATAAGCGTCCTGCCGGCCGATCCGCTGGGGACAAACGATTCCGCAGCGAGGGCGGCGCCGTGACCAAGCGTCGCTGTACCAGCCGCTGCGGCACCCAAAAAAAATCGTCGACTGACTCTGTTGCCCATGATTCCTAATCCCTAATCCCTAATCCCTAGCCCCTAGCCCCTAATAATCCCCGTCACCCGTTGGTGCCACGCCATGTCGGCCCAAAGTCGCGGAAATTGCGGATGGGTGAAATTCGAAGTGCAGATGAACTGATAGCCGTGTTTTCGGGCGAGACCGGCGCAGATTTCGCCCGTCTCCTTCACCAAGTCCCAGGTCAGCGCGGGATGGTCCATCCAGTTGATCGGTCCCCATCCTTCGGTGTTGCCGATGGGCTTTTGGTTCTGCCGGGCGACCGCCGCGGCCTCTGCAATGTGTTGCTCCATCCAATCGACGAGCGCCGGCTTGTTGGCGGCCCAGTTCTTCATCATCGCAGCTTGGACGTGCGCAAATTGCTGGTCGTTTGCGGGTATCGTGTGAATGTTCTCCCAGTAGCCGGTATCGTTGGCCAGCAGTCCGTTCATCACGAACCAGTTATGCACATCCAATGCGGCCATTCGGGAAGGGGCCATGACCTTCCAGTCGGCGTCGGGATGGCAGGTCTGCGAGAAGAAGAAAGGAAGCTCGGGCCACGCCGCCTGGAGCCGCTCGATGGCGTTGTTGGCGAAGGCCACATACGTGACCCGCGAGTTCTCGTCATTAAAGTTGCCCATCTTGGCGTTCCACTCGTGCGCCTTGGAAGCTTCGCTTGGCTCGACGGCGGCCTGAACATGAGAATCCATTTGCCGACGAAGCCATGTGAAGCCGTTGAAGAGTGGGTACTCGTTCAAGAGGTCGACGTAGTAAATGTTGTGCAGCAGATCGTTCTCTTTGAGAAAAGACAACGTTTCATGCCAAACGCGCACGAAGCCGTCGAGGCCCTCGATCTGCTCGACGCCGGGGCCCATGAACCACGTGGAAAGACCCAGGTGAATGCCCCGATCGATGCAGCGCGGGATGAACTCCTTGAGCGCATGCCGCGGGTTGATTTGCGTTGAATACTGATTGCCCCACATTGCGGGCTTCCAATCGACCTTCGGAAAGTCGTACGTTTCGACGATCCGACCATCGGGCTGCGGTGCCACCAGCGCGGGAAACACGTCGAATCGGATGGCGTTGTAGCCACGCGCCACCAGCCCGTCGAGCACGGCATCCCAGTCATCGAACTCTCCGCCGGGATAGTGTCGTTGCAGCCACGAGAAGTCCCACATGGCAATGGCCACCGGTTCCTTGTGGCCGCGAACGCCCGTGATCTTTCCGGCGTTGGCGACCTCACCGCGGGTCGCGTCGACCATGCCCGCCAGGGCGGCGGCCGTGGCGCTGATCTTCATAAACTGGCGGCGATCGCATCTTTGCATCATGGGGAGCCGTCTTGAATCAGGCTGAATGATTTACTTGTTGCCGGCATTTGTGTGACGCATTGCGCGCCAACACATCGTCGCAGTAAATCCACCCACCAGCAGGAGAATGAAAGCACTCGGTTCAGGCGCATGTGTCAGCTTATCCGCGAAGCGAATTCCCAAATCGATCTGCCCTTGGGTTCCAAAATGAAGCGCAGGATTGGTGGATTGTTGCAGGTCGTCGGTATTGACGCAAAACGTATTGCTGACCAGCGTCGGCACGGTCGTTTGCGCAGTTCGCACCAGGTCATTGTTTTCGGTGGTGCCATAGCCCTGAATGATCCGTCCAAGAACGAACGGCATCTCGGGCGTCGAAAAATCGTCCCGAACGGCGGCGATGAAATTGATCAGATTCTCCTGATAGTGGGGGGCAAAATCGGCATTCGCGGCGTCGTGCTCTCCCTGCATCCAAAGCATTCCGGCAATCTGCGGGTCCTGGCCCGCGTCGACGAGGTTCTGAATCGCCGCTTGGGCCGTCGACTTGAATGCCGCATAACACCAGCCGGGATTATCGCCCGGCCTCCAATCGGCGTAGAGGCTGGTGCCTCCAGAGGACCATTTGACAAGATAAACATTGTCGTCGGGGAAGGTCGCTTGCATCTGGTAGCCGAAGCTGACCTCCGGGCCGAACCACGCGTAGGCGGGCAGATTCGAGTTGGGCAACCATTGGCTGGCGGTGTTATTCCAGATTAGCGAGCGGCTTTGCGCGTCGTGATACCTCGCCAATGGGCCGACCAACTCCGAACTGACCCCGCATCCGCCCATGTTCGATTGCCCGGCCAGAAGAAACACCTTGGCCGCCGCCAAGGCCGGAACCGCGTATCCAATAACGCCAACTGTGAAAATTGCGAGAACCAACCAACGCTTCATATGCCACCTCATCAATGGAATGGATGTCCTGCTTCCGACGGCAATGGTGCGGGATGAGGACAGCATGGTGCCATCCTCATCCCGTCGAAAAACGCACGACGCTAGCGGCTATTTGCGACGGCGCCACGCATACGCGAGCAGTCCGAGTACTCCGCTAAGCGTCAGCAGAATGCTCCCGGGTTCGGGGACTGCATTCACAATTTGGATTCCGTTAATCAGCGAATAGCTCCCGGCACCGACGCCCGTGGCAACAATGGTCATCGTATAATAGCCTAGGCTCGATGCGTAGAAGTCCTCGGCGTTTAGGCTGGAAAACTTGATGTAGTTGCCAACAGAACCGTCGCTCGATAACACGTAGCTCGCGTCATTCGCCGTATTCGTTTCGACGCATGTCTGGGCAACTCCCACGGGCGTGACGCTGGCGTAGAGCTGCACCGTCTGCGAGTTGGAGGCAAAGCTCCCGTTGTAATAGACGTACAAATCGAACGTATCGTATGGAATCCTGCCATCGACGACCGCGTACAATCCATCGGGATTCGCCTTATAGGCGAAACCACGCATCATCGCGTTGTCGCCGGCGCCAGCGAAGCTTGTATCGTCGTCACAAAACGCATTCGCCGGATACGACAGGGCGCCTCCAAGATAGGCCGTATTCATCGTCAGCCCAGTCGCCGCCCCGGTGGAGTCGTTAAGAGTATACGTTGCCGAACTCCCTGTCGCCGGAATGTCGTTCCAGTTGCACGCCGCCACGACCCCAGCGATGTTCGAACCGACCGCCGTGCCAACATTTGGAGATATTTGAGGTTCATCCGGGGGAAGCGTACCTAGGGGTTGAAAAAGTGTGGACATGCTTATCCCATAAGGGGTTGTGGAAACGACCCTTAAAACGGAGAGAATCAGCATGTCCACGAGTTTGTTGTACCACGGAT
>JAEWUR010000728.1 GCA_023397045.1 Planctomycetota bacterium | reverse complement strand
CCTAGATTCCGTGCGCGATCGGTCTCCTCGCGGTAGAAATCGAGCAGATCACGCAAATTCACATGGGCGTACGGCTCGTCACATGCCACGGTGTTCTTCCCGGCATCGGAAAACCACATTTCCAATGTCTCCGGCGCAAAAATCGTGTCGTGAAGGTTGCCGGACATCGAGACCGGACGTTTGATCATCTCGATGATCGCGGGAACGTCGATCTCACCGAATTTCTCGTGCAGCCGCTGACTAAGCAGTTTCGCCCGGTCATCGGCCGAAATGAAGACCGTATCGTCGGGCACGGGGGGAAGCCGCGGATCCTGCTGCCCCGGTTCCAGGGCATTGACCTCTTGCGGGATACATTGCAATCCGCACATACTGCCCGACTTGTCGCTAAGGATATAGTAGTACTCGCACGTCCGGGGCGTCTCGCGGAAGATCTTGACCGCCTCGTCGACCGTCTCGGCGCGTTCCATGACGTCGCGCATCAGCATGCTCATGGGCATGCCGTCCCACTGGCCTTCGCCGCGCCCGCCCATCTCGCCGATCGCCAGGCCTTTGTCGTTCATGGCCGTCACGGTGCCGACGAATCCGGCGTAGCCTTGGCTCATCCAGGCGTGGCGCCCGTTGGGCATGAAGACCGTCACGACGGCGGCCTCTTGCAGGTCGATGTCGCGCATATAGTCGAGCACCCTGGCATGGAGTACGCGACCGTCTTTGGTGGCTTTGCCGCGAACCGCCAGCCCGCTGCAATGGAATCGTTCGGGAAACAGATTGGCGTAGCGAGCGTCGCGTTGCGAGACGCCGGCCGCCTTGCCCAGCGCATCGCATTCGTCGATGAAACGCTGCGGGATATGCGGGGTGGTACGGCGTTGGATCTCGGCCATCGTGTCGAAGAACCACTTGCCCGAGCGAAGCGTATCGGCGGCGCCGACCAGATAGACCGCGCGATCGACCATCATGCGAGCCATTGGCGCAAGCATCGCGCCCTGGGCCGCGCCCATCTGTTCGGGCGTGCCATCGACGAACATGATCAGCTTGCCCTGATGGCGGCAGAGCAAACCGTGGCCGGCGGGATCGCGGCTTAACACGGTCATTGGGCCGGGCTGTCCAATCGGTCCAAGGTATCGCCCCTTATCCAGGCGTTCGGCGGCGAAGTTCAGCATCGCTCCGAAAATGTGGTGGAGATCGGCCTGCTCGACGTCCTGGCGCTCGATGTTTTCCGGCGGATTGAACAAGACATCGGGCGCGACGGTGTTCGTCTGCCATCCGCGCACTTCAACCGCTCCTTGCACGCCGGCAACCTGAAACTCGGCCGCAACGGGCGTCACCCCGTCCTCGGCGAATTGAAGCCGGATTTCGCCCGGCATTTTTTCCGGCGATTTCGAGATGATCCGGATCGGACTGCCGCCGGACGCCGCCGGATCGTCGTTGACGTCGAGCCATTGCCGGAGCAGGTCGGGGGCCATCGTGATGCCGCCGGCGATGCCATGACCATCTGGAACCGCGTGGAATTGGCCGCGTCGACATAGTCCAGCGCGTTGTGATTGGGCAACGGGTTTTTCGAGCCGATCATCACTTTTTGGTCGCCGGCCACCATCCAGGGATACTCGTTTTGTCCCATCGCCGCCGTTCCGACGACCGGCAATTGGCATTGCAGCGAAAACCGATCGCCCGAGCCACGGACGAAACGGATCTGCGAGGCATACTGTTTGCCGTCGCCCAAGGTCACGGTGACGTCGAGATCGAAATAGTGGCAGCGTCCCTCGGCCGGCTCGACCGTGAGCATCGTGACAAGCTGTTGCACAACCGAGGCGAGCCGCTGCAACGGCGTCGTCGGTCGGCCGGGCGTCTTTTTGACGTTTTCCGAGCCGCTTTCGACCAGCAAATCCTTGGCAAAGAAGTCGGCCGTCATCTTCATCGCGCGCGGCAACTCGGCCATCGCCGTGTAATGGCCGAGTCCGTCGAACCAAACGACCTGATCGAGAATTCCCAGTTCGTTCGCGAGTTTTTCGGTGCAGGCGCGAGGAATCACCTCGTCGTCGCCGGCGTTGACCATCAGCACTTGACCGGCCTTCGCGCGATCGCGCAGCGCGGCGGCGTATTTCAGCGGATCGGCGTCGGCGATCGTCCGATCGACTGCGGTTCGATCCTCGGGCGGAAGAGCATCGATCATCTGGCACAACTCGCGGGTTTCACGCGCGTGGTGGATGATCGTCGGCAGATCGCCGCCCGAGAGAATCAGGCATGCTCGATGCAAACGCGGCTCGGCGCCGGCGGCCGCCGCGGCGGTGATGCCGCCGAGACTGATGCCGGTGATGCCGATCCGATCGGGATTGATTTCTTGCCTCGAAGCCAACAGGTCGATCGTTCGGCGTATATCTTCGATGACCTGGCCCACCGCGCCGAGAAACATTTTGGCATTTTCGGCCATGGCCTCGGGACCTTTCGGTCCGCCTCGTTCGCCGTAATAGGGCATTTTGAAGGAGATGGCCGGAATGCCGCGCGATGCCAGAACCGAGCATACCAAATCGGTAAGTTGTTCGTTGCCATCGAGAATGTGTAGGCAGATAACGGCGGGATATTTCCGGCCCGGCTCGAGTGTTTTCGGAAGATAATAGAGGGCCGGCACCGTGTTGTTCGGCTCGACGGGCGTCACGACCGGCGACGGATAGGTCCAACGATAGACGAAGAAGTCGGGCCGATCGTCCTGCAACTGTTGCGTGTATTTGAACGGCGCGTCGTTGTAGGTTTTTTGGACCGTCGTGGGCGCGTCATTTTGTTGTTGGGCATGCGTCGGGCCGGCGACGAATGCCAGCAGCAATGCCGCGACGAGACACTTGACGATCGATCGATGGGAAATCGCCCGCATTCGAGTCCTCCGTTTTTCTTAAACCGTTTTTCTCTTCTACGTCGCATCCCCCGGCGGTGGTTCGCGATTGGCCGTATTGTAATGCCGCCCGGCTTTCCCTGTATACACGAAAACCCACCCGACGGTTGCATGCGTTTGTTGCCAACTCCCAAATGGGGGTGTATACTTTCGGGATTGCTAGGACAGGGCGTTCTTACGGTCTTTTTTCCCGATTCCAGCGAGTTTTTCGATGAGCAACAACGGTTGGCGGACTGGTTTGCTTTCCCGGCAGCACTGGATGTTGTATCTGGTGCCGTTTTTCGTCTACATGCTGGCTGGGTCGTTGGAGCCGACGCCGGAGTCGCCGGGCGGCAGTTCGATCGGGCTGGCCATTCCGTACTCGTATTATCCTTCGGTCTACGCGGCCAAGATCGCACTGACGATCGTGGCGATGGCGTTCGTGTTTCCGGGCTATCGGCAGTTTCCGCTGAAGGTCGGCGGACTGGCCATCTTCATCGGCATCGTCGGCGGCCCACTCTGGATTGGCATCTGTCACTTTGACGTGGAGCATCTCTACCTGCAACCGCTGTTCGAACGGGTCGGCCTGGGCGACATCATCGGTGCAGGCACGCGCGCCGCATTCAATCCGTTCGAGCAGATGTCCAATCGACCGGAGGCCGCTTGGGTGTTTCTCGCCGTGCGGTTTTTGGGACTCGTGGCCATCGTGCCGGTGATCGAGGAGTTCTTCCTGCGCGGCTTCGTGATGCGGTTCTTCATGGACCGCGAGTGGTGGAAGGCGCCGTTTGGCAAGGCCGACCGATTGGCCGTCGTCTTGGGCACGGCCGTGCCGATGCTGATGCATCCGGCCGAGTTGTTGGCCGCGTTGGTCTGGTTTTCGATGATCACCTGGTTGATGCTTCGCACGAAGAACATCTGGGATTGCGTCGTCGCGCACGCCCTGACCAATTTGATCCTGGGCGTCTACGTCGTCACGACGGGAACCTGGCGATTGATGTAGCCGCGATTGCCAACGGAAGACATCATCCGTAGTGGCCGCTGACGTACATCGCGGTTTCTTCTTTTTGGGGGCGGAGGAAGATGTCGAGCGTGGATGCGTGCTCGACGATGCGGCCCATCAGCATGAAGATGCACTCGTGGCTGGCGCGGCGCGCCTGGCCCATGTTGTGCGTCACGATCACAATCGTGAATTTCTCGCGCAGACTGTCGATGAGGTCTTCGATTCGTTCGATGCCGGCCGTATCGAGCGCCGAGCACGGTTCGTCCATCAGGATCACGCGCGGTTTCAGCGGCAGCAGTCGCGCGATGCAGAGCTTCTGTTGCTGCTCCAACGTCAGGTGGGTGGCGCGGTGGCGGAGTTTGTCTTTGACCGCATCCCAGAGGTGTACGTCGCGCAGCGCCGACTCGACCATTTCGTGTTGCTGGCTTCGGGTGAACTCGCGGCGCCGCACGTGGACTCGGACGCCGAACAGAACGTTCTCGAAGATGGAAATCGGCAGCGGATTCGGCCGTTGAAAGACCATGCCGACCGACTTGCGCAGGGTGCTGAGCGAAACATCGTCGTGGTAGATGTTTTTGCCCAGCACGTTGACCTCGCCGGTCGTGGTCACGTTGCCGTAACGTTCGTTGATTCGGTTGAAGCATCGCAGCAGCGTGGTCTTGCCGCAGCCGGAGGGGCCAATGAGCGCGGTGATGATGCCCGGCTTGATATTGACGTCGATCTCCTTGAGCGCCTGGAACGCGCCGTACCAGAGGTTCAGGCCACGGGTTTGGATGCTATACTCGCTCATCCCACGTCTCCCGTGACATAGCGTTCGGTAAGCTTGTTCGTTGCTTTGGTGAAGATGGTTTCCGTTTCGCCGACCTCGATCAGTTGCGAGTCGCTGAAGAAGGCGGTCCGGTCGGCCAGTCGCCGAGCCTGCTGGACGAGGTTGGTTACCAGGACGATCGTCATTTCGTTTTTCAACTCTCGCAAGATGTCTTCGATGCGCATCGTGGTGACCGGGTCGATGGCGATCGAAAACTCGTCGCGGCAGAGGATCTCCGGTTGCAGCGAAAGCGCCCTGGCGAGGGTGAGCCGCTGCTGCTGTCCGCCGGAGAGCTTGGTGCCGAGCAGCGACAGGCGGTCTTTGACTTCATCCCAGAGCATGGCCTGGCGCAGGCATCGCTCGACGAGCGGATCGAGTTCGCGACGGTCATGGATGCCGGCCCGGCGCGGGGCATAGGCGACATTCTCGTAGACCGACAGG
>JAEWUR010000538.1 GCA_023397045.1 Planctomycetota bacterium | reverse complement strand
ATGGATCGGCGTGGCGGCATTATGGTCGAGATAGATAGTGTCGTTTTCGCCCATCTTTCCTTTTTCGCCTATTTCGCGTGCTGGGGCAAGCGGGAGAGGGGAGTTTTTTGACGTTGCCCCCGGTGGGCGATCGTTGCTATTATCCCTCCTCCGTCAATAACCAATCAGGGTGTTCCCAGGAGGTACGGCAACTCATGCAATCGTCGGCAGGCGTGGCGGGTCGGGCATTGATCATGTTGTTGTGCGTCGTGGGGATTCCGATTGTGGCCCTGTCCGACGTTTCTTGGTCGGATATGCTGAAGAAACTCGAGGACTTTCCTTGGCCGACCGTGGTGAAGGATAGTCTGGGCTCGTGGTCGTCGTCGGATGCTCCGGCGCAGAGCGATGCGCCGCCGTTCGTCCATTTCGACGCTCCGAAGACGACGCCGGACTCGCCGCGAACGCTGGAAGACGTGCCGGCGGCGACTCCCGCGAAGCCGGTGCAATCGTCGATTCTTCCGGTGAGTTTCCAATCGCCCGTCGGATCGGCGCCCGAGGCGTCGGCGTGCATTGCGAGCCAGGATACGCCGGAAAACCTGACGAGATTGTCGGATTTGGGCACGGATCCTTTTCGCGGGATTCAGGAACGGCTGAAAAGCCTGGGTGCGACGTACTATCTGTTGGAGTCGTGGGGCACGCAGCGCCAGACGTATCGCTTCTACTGCAAGACCGCGATCGGCGGCAGCTCGGACTATACGCGGTGTTTCGAGGCGACGCATGCCGACCCGGTCCAGGCGATGTTGCAGGTGCTTCACAAGGTGGAAGCGCAGAAGGCCGACATCGCCGTCCACTAGGACGGTCTGAGTTGCGGTGCCGGCGGCCGGTTATTTTTGCCAGATTCCGGTGGCAAATGTCCCTTGCAAACTGCGCGATCGTTGCATAGGCTTACGGCCATGAGAGCGAAGTATTTCGGGCTTGGTGATCGACTTGGCAGCGCATCGGCGCGTTATCGTCACCCTTGGACGTCGGGCGGTTTTTTTACCAGCCCGTCTAGGGGGATAAGTCATCTCAGTTTGTCGGCAAATTCCGGCAAAACCCACGAGTCTGAGGGGGACGGAGCGTCAAATGCGCAATTGACCCGACTGGAAGCGGTGTTTTTTCTTTCGCAACAACCACAAACCAGCCGAAAACTAGCCCAGTTGGCCGGCTTGGCGGACGGGACGAAAGCGCGTACACTAGTCCGAACGTTAAACCGGAGATACGATGCTGAGGGAAGTGCGTTTCGCGTGGAGGAGGTGGCTGGCGGTTTTCAATTGATGACGCGAGCGAAGTTCGCGCCTTGGCTGCGACGGCTCCATAGCGCCGCGACGGAAATCCGATTGTCGGCCCCGGCCATGGAAACCTTGGCGGTGGTCGCGTATCGGCAGCCCGTGCTGCGGGCGGAGGTCGAGGCCATCCGCGGCGTCCAGTCGGACGAAGTGCTTCGCCAACTCATCGAACGAGACCTGATCCGAATCGCCGGACGATCGGAGGAACTCGGCCGCCCGTTTCTTTACGGGACAACCAAAAACTTCCTGCAAGTCTTCGGACTTCGGCACTTGGACGAATTGCCGCGGGCGGAGCAACTTCGGGGCACCGTGCCCGCGACGACGCCCGAGCCAATCAATCACGAAACCGATCCAAATATACAAGATCCATTACAACCATTTCCAGAAGCGGAAGAGGAGACCATCGTGAAAAGCCTCACCAGAGTCAAACCTCGGCAAGACGTCTTGACCGAGGACAACTGCGCCACCGTGACCCGTCGACGTCGCAACGACTGTTTCGGCAGTCAGGACGTTTTCAACAAGAGCGAGGACGAGGACGAAGACCTCGACGATGACGACGATCTCGACGAGGAAGAAGACGACGACGAACCTTGGGAAGAGGTCGACGACGAGGACGATGACCTCGAAGACGACGACGAGGACGATGACTGGGAAGAGGACGAGGACTGGGACGAGGACGACGACTTCGACGACGATGAAGACGAGGATTGGGACGACGATGAAGAGGAGGAAGAGGACGAGGAAGTCTAGATAGACATCGCTCGCTTCGATCAAATAGAAGCCGGGAGACGCGGGATCGAAGGATGCTCATGGCATCTTGGATTCCTCGTCTCCCGTTTTTTTTGGTGATTACCGGGCGTTTTCTTCGGCGTCGAAGATTCGGTCGAACCGCTGACGTATCTGCCGGGTGGCGTTTTCGTAATCCATCAACAGGCCGTCGCGGCTGGGATAGTGCAGCAGATTCGCCAGCTTCGTCAGTTCGACCGGGTCTTGCGGCAACTGGTCGCGGGCGGCCGAGTTCATCAGGCGCAACCGGCCTTCGATCGTTCGCAACAGTCGGTAGCTGACATCGAACAATTCGTAATCGTCGACCGAGATGATTTCGGCCTGGTAGAGCGCGAGAAGCGCGGCAAGCGTGTTGGAGACGCGGAGGTCGGCGTTGCCTCGCGCGTGTTTCAGTTGGAGCATCTGGACGAGGAACTCGATGTCGACGATGCCGCCGGGTCCGCGTTTCAGATCGCCGACGGCCGCCGCGCTGTTTTCGAGCCGGCTGCGCATTCTGCGGATTTCGGCGGCGTCTTTGCGGCGCCAGCGATGTGCGAACGCGGCTTTGGCCACCACGGCCATCGCGGCCTTGGCCGCGCGAGGCGAGCCGTAGATCACCCGGGCTTTGCACAGCGATTGCCGTTCCCAAAGCTGCCCAGCGCCTTCGGTGAAGTATCGGGCGAACTCGTCGAACGTGGTGGCCAGCGCGCCGCTCTTGCCGGTGGGACGGAGCCGGGCGTCGATCTCGTAGAGCCGGCCGAAACCGCTGAGGTGGTTGGCATACTTGATGATCCGCTGCCCCACTTCGCTGAAGAAATGCTGATTCGTGGTGCTCTGTCGGGCGGCTGAGCCGGGCAGCGGCACGGTATGTCCGTCGCCTTCGTAAAGGAAGATGATGTCGAGGTCGCTGTGATAGTTCATCTCGCGGCCGCCGAACTTGCCGAGCGCCAGGATGACCATATCGCACGGGTGGGCGGCGCGGCGGCCGGTGGTTTGCGGCTGGCCGAATCGGCCGGCCAACCGCTCGTATTCGCGGCCGGCAATCTGCGACAGGCACGTCTCGGCGATGTCGGAAAGCGCACCGGTCGTGGCCTGGATGTCCTCCTTGCCCAGGATGTCGCGAACGCCGACGCAGAGTTGCTGGTCGTTCTTGAAGCTGTGCAGGATCGGGTCGATGTCTTCGGCCGCGCGGCACAGTTCGGCCAGCCGCTGCTGCATGATTTCGAGCGTCGGTAGCTTGTCCAGCACGAGACTGTCCATCAGGCTGTCGATCATCCCGGGGTTGCTCGTCAGGATGCCGGACAGGTGAGGGCTGTAGGCGCATAGTTCGACGTACAGCCGCAGACTCGGCGGATTGAAGCTGAAAAGCTCCCAGAGGACGCCCTTGCCGCCGAGCGAATCGCTCACCTTGTCGAGATTGACCAGCGTGAGGTCGGGGTCGGCGGTCGCGGCGATGGCTGTGAGCAGTTGCGGCGCGATCGACGCCAAGAAGTGCCGGCATCGGCGCGTCGAGAGGAACCGGATTCGCTCTTCGGCCAGCGACATGAGGTTGCGGTAGGCCTGTTTGACGTCGCGGAACGGGTATTTGCCCAGGACTTCGACGATGTGTTCTTCGGGCGGATCGGGATCGAGCACCAGATCGACCTCGGCCTGGGTCTGCGTGTCGTCGCTGAAGGCGTCGTGGAGCAGGTGGTCGAGGATCTTTCGGTTCAACTCGGTCTTGTCGCGATAGTCGGCCATGAACGACTCGAAGGCCGACTGCGCGTTGGTCGTCACGTAGCCCATTCGTCGCGCGAGTTTGTGCAACTCGTCGCGGTTTTCGGGAAGCGTGTGCGTTTGCAGGTCAAGCATGATTTGCAGCCGGTGCTCGATCTTCCGCAAGAAGGCGTAGTTTTCTTCGAGGATCGACCGTTCGAGGTTCGTCAGGCATCCGACGCGTTCGAGCTGCGCGATCGCTTCGAGCGTGTTGCCGGTTCGCAGTTCGGGCAAGTCGCCGCCGTTGAGCAGTTGGAGGAACTGGATGACGAACTCGATGTCGCGGATGCCGCCGCGGCCGGTTTTGACGTCGCGCGTGCCGCCTCCGACGTCGAGCGTCTGCTGCTCGATTCGCCGCTTCAGGGCCTTGATGCCGCTGATGTCGGCATGGGTCAGGTATCGGCGATAGATCCAGGGCGTCAGCGCTTCGAGAAACTCATTGCCGAGCGAGAGGTCGCCGGCGATGGCTCTGGCCTTGATGAACGCCTGCCGTTCCCAGGTGCGGCCGCGGTTGTCGTAATAGTTCAGCGCGCTGTGGACGCCCATGACCATCGGGCCGCGTTGTCCCTCGGGGCGCAGCCGCATGTCAACGCGATAGACGCCGCCCAGTTCAGTTCGTTCGGTCAGCAGCCGGATGATCTCGCGGCCGACGAGGTCGAAGAACTCGACGTTCGAGACCGATCGGGCGCCATCGGTCCGCCCTTCGTTTTCGCCGAGGAAGATCAGGTCGATGTCGCTCGAATAGTTCAACTCCAGGCCGCCGAGTTTGCCGAGGCCCAGCACGACGAATCGGGCGGTTTGTCCGTCGGGCCGCCGGGGCGTGCCGCGTTGTGTCTGATATTTTCGCCATGCCGCGCGGAGCGCGCCCTCGACCAGCGCGTCGGCCACGAGCGAGATCTGCGACGTGACGGTCCGCAGGCTTTGTTCGCGAACGATGTCGCCATAGGCGATGCGCAGCGTTTCGCGCCGTTTGAAGCGCCGCAAGGCCCGCAACACCATCGCGTCGTGTTCGAGCACCGCGATTTCGGCCACCAGTTCGTCGACGAGCGACTCGCGTTTGACCGGCTGGCCCTCGGTCAGCCGGAGCAGGTCGAACCCTTCGGGGTCCATGACCAGCAGGTCGCTCAGGTATTGGCTGGCCGCGAAGATTTGCAGCAGCGTGGGCAGGGCGTTCGGATCGCGTTCAAAGAACGTGCCCACCGAGATCGGATTGCGCGACGCCCGAACGAACCGTTCGAGATTGTGCAGCGCCATGTCGGGATCGGCGCAGCCGGGCAGATGGCGTTCGAGTTGGTCGCCGATTTCCGCCAGCAGGTCCATCGGCACGCCGGCCTCGGCCATGCCGACGAGATTTCGATGCGCCCTCCGCACGTCGACGATCCCCAAGCCACACAGCCACACGCCCGCGGCATAGGAATCGTCGAGATATTGGCGAAAGGTTGCGGAGTTCATCAGATCAACGGTTGGAAATAGAAAACGTTACGGTTGGCCGCCCACCTTTTTCATCAGACGACCGGCGGACGGGGACGGCATACGAACGGCGATATCGTCGGACGCTTCTTCCTGTTTCGTCAGAACACGCCCGGAATTGTTGCGATCCCTGCTCAGTACCAAGAAGTTTTCCCCTCGATCGTCTTTCTTGTTTGGACCTACACTATAGATCAAATAGCCGTCCGGCTCCAGATTGTAATGATAGGGGGCGTCAATAAAGGGATCTTTGGGCATCTCGGGCAGCCATTTCGGGGTCAAATCGCCGAGCGACTCTGTAAAACGGCCGAATTCGCATTTGTAGACGGCCAGGGCAAACGCGAGATCGGCGAGATCCCATTCCGCCTTCAATTTCGTCTCGGCTTCGATCATAAAACCGGCAATGGGGAAGCCCAAACCCAAAAAGGCGTCTACCATCCGGCGCGAGATTTCCTGGGAGGTCAACACCTCGTCCTTCGGCACCGGTTCACAGGCTCGCTTATAGGCTGCCTTGCTTTCCTCGTCCGCACGTCTTGCTGCCTCACGGCATTCCTCGTACATCGACCGGCCGAGGGCGTCGACAATTCGGTCAAACCGTTGATTGCAGTACGCCAGCGACTGATCCCAGTCGATTCGCAGATTGTTGCCGTAAAATCGCACTGGTTCCCATTTTTCTTCGCTGTTTTCGTTCTCGTGGGGCGGTGTTTGGACGAGCGGATAGCCTCGCAACGCAACGCTCTGAATCGACTGCAGGTCAAGCAGCCGCTGACCAAAATCAAATGCCTCGCACAGCTCGCTTTTTTTCGGCAGATTTTGAAGATCGGACCGCCATTGTCGCAGTTGTTGGGCGGTTACGCCCTCGGATCGAGCAAAGGCAACGGCAAGGAGAAGCGAGTATCTCTCAAACGTCATCGCCATCGCGCGGTAAACGGGAAATGGCACCTGGTCTACCAGTCTCGCCCATCGTTGGCAAGCCATCGCATCGTTCCAGGCTTCCGCCGTTCGCCCTTCACCAAGTCGAAGCATGGATCGCTGGGCTAATTGACCAACCGCCTCTCTCAAAGCACGCATGAGCGCAGATACATCCTCATCTGTTTGATTATCCCTAATGATCAGCGGCGAGTAGAAGTGCGAGCGGGAAGATGCGTCGGCGAGAATCTTCAGCGTGTCGGCGTTTTTTTCCAGCAATTCGGCAAGCATGGGAAAATCGGCCTCGGACCATGGCCCCGTTCGCGCACAGTACGCCTTGTCTCGTAGTCTGACGGCCAACTCCCAACCCTCAGACGTCCCTCCGCCATCGACTTTCCAACCGTTCTGCTCCAGCATGTACTCGTCAAATGACACCAGGTACTTGCAGTCCTCCGGCAATTCCGGCATGCCCAGCATGTCGAAGTATTTCCTGCGGATTTCCGGGGCAATCTTTTTG
>JAEWUR010000507.1 GCA_023397045.1 Planctomycetota bacterium | reverse complement strand
AACAGGTCCTTGCAGGATCACCCTCGCTCCGGTCTTGTAGGTAATCTCGGCCAAGCCGGCAGCAAGATGGTACGTGGAGCCCAAGACCACTTCGCGAGTCGGTCGTTCGGTTCCGCTCCATTTGCAGTCGACCATGCCGGTGATTCGGCCGACGTATTTTGCCTTTGGCAAGGGATTAGGGATTAGGGACTGGGGATTCGAACTGTTGGATCGTTGGACGATTTCAGTTGACGGGGACACCAGAATAGCGCTTCCAACCAACGCCCCAATCCCAAAAATCACCGTGGCGATCAAATAGGCCACCGGCCAGCCGGACGTCAGATAGCCAAGCGGTCCGGCGTATGCCGCCGAGGGCGTCGGGCAGCCGAATGACGGAATGACGCCTGCCTCGTTCTCCGATTCATCGACCTCGACACAAAGCGGCGTGCCCGATGCAACCGGCTCCGTGACCTTGTGGGCGAATTCCCATCGCAGCCACCCATCGACAAGTATTCGGTTCAGGTAGAAGTCCTGGGCGTCGGCGTCGCCATGCAAGAGTTTCTCAAGCTGCGCGACGTCCTCGGCGCTCAGCGAGTCGTCGCAGGCCAAGTGGGCCAGCGATCGCAGTTTCTCGGGATGGAAGGGGTGATCGGTCATGGTTCTTTTCGGGCACGCGAAGAAACGCACTCCAACAACTCTTCGCGAATACGGGCCAAAGCCTTGTAGACCGCACGGACGGGTCGGCCAACCGCCTGCGCGATTTGTTCGCAGGCGTCGGACGAGGAATAGCGGCGGCGGATCAACTCGCGATCGACAGCCGCTAACTGGGCGAGGCATCGGCGAAGCTCTTCGAGCAACTCGGCGCTCGCGTCGATCTTTTGCGATGCTCGAATGGCCAGCTCATCGACGAGCGCGTCCGAGAAACAGACGTTCCGCTTCTTCCGAGCGCGGTGTTCTCGCAGCTTGTAGCGCGCGATCTGGAACGCCCAGGCGAGGAAATTCGTGCCGATGGCGAACTGATCGCGTTTCTCCCACATCGCGAGGTTCGTGTTTTGCAACACCTCCGACGCTTCATCGGGATTGGGGATCAGCGAACGGACGTAGAGGTAGATGTTCGGCTGATACAGCGTCAACAGGCGAACGAACTCCGCCCCATCGGCTTCGCGCTCTCGCGTGTCGGTTGGTTCTGCCATGGTACGTCTCGCCGGTTTTCGACCGCGTTCTATTGCGGCATCGCCGCTCCCGCAACGGTCTCACGATATGCAAATGAGCCCCCATACCCACTTTACCCAAAAAATTGGCGGAATTCTCAGAAAAAGTGCCGCCGCCGATGCGAGAGTGTCCACGAAGCCGGCGGTGCCGATTCCGTAACGTGCTATGTGGTATGCAGTTGCGCAAGAATCGCGAGGCGCAAGAGGCGGCGGCCTATCGGACGATCGCCGCATCGAGCACGGAACAGCCAACCGCTCGCTCTAATTGAGCCAAACGTCGATGGTATTCGGCGATCGATTGGTAGTACATTTCGCGCTGTGCGTAAACTTGGCGTTCCGCGTCGATGAGTCGGAGAAAATCCAGCTTGCCGTTCGTGTAGTTGGTCAACGCGGCTTCGGCGCTCCGTCGCGTCGCCGGCAGGATTTTCTCTTCGTAAACGTGAATCACCCGTTGGCTCTGCGCAGCGGCGTCAAGGGTCGATTGGACTTCGAACCGCACCCGATCCAACTGCTCTTGGTACTCAGCCCGACGTTGCAGCAGACGTTCCGACGCCTCGCGCGCGGCCGCCGACCGCCGGGAGCGTTGCAGCGGCACGTTCAACTCGACGCCAACCTGCGGACGCATGGCCTCGGGCATGAAGCCGTCGTATTTGGCGGCAAGATTCAGATCGGGATAATAGTCCTTGCATGCCAGTGCCAGGTTTGACTCTTCGGCACGAATTCGCGAGCAAATCGCGTACAAGTCGGGACGATTTGCAGCCGCCATCGATTGAAGCGTTTCGGCCGATGGCAATGATTCGGGGCCTGCAACCTTTTCCGGCGGTGGCGGCAGCGGATGATCGGCCGCTCGGTGCAACAGGGTATTCATCCGAGCCACGGCGATTTGTTCGTCGCGCGTCAATTCGGCCAGTCGCGTTTCGAGTTTCGCCAACTCGACGTCCGCCTGGAGCACATCTTGTTGCGTGGTCTGGTTGACTTGATATTTGTTCCACGCGATTTCCCGAAATTGCGTTAGAAGCCGGCCCGTTTCGAGGTTGACGTCCTTCTCGCGCCGGGCCAAGTAATAGTCGTAGAAGGCTGACCGCGCGGCCTCCTTCAGCCGCAGCCGGACATCGCCAACGTCGCCTTTCATGGCATCGGCCTCGGCGTCGGCCGCACTGCCGCGCAATGCCCGCTTGCCGGCCCAGGGAATCTTCTGCGACGCGGCGACCATCCATCCGCCGCCGTTGTCCATGCCGACGCCTTGCGGGCCGATCATCGACACGAACATTGGATCGTCGAGTGCAACGACCTGGGGGTAACGCTCGGTTGCGGCTCGCCAGGCCGCCGACGCGGCTTGGAGCGACGGGTTCCGGGCTTCGACCTCGGCCACCAATTGATCGACCGATAGTTCGGCCTGATGGCCGAACGGATCGAATGGACCGGAGACATCGTAGACCGTCTGCGACCATGCCTGAGAAAGAGTCGCCAAGGCGGTCGCCAGGACAACCATCGAGACGAGTCGCGTTTGTCTGTTGGGAAATACCATCCGGGGTTCCACCACGCGGTGTTGGGGGATGTAGCGTCCAGGGCCGCCAAACGCAGAGAATCGCGCTCTTCTTTTTAGGATCGACCTGCAAAACCCTGAGGTCCAGCATTCTCCCTAATCTCGCCAAACACCGCGAAAGCCTCGCGGTCAGCCCATTTTCACACCATTGCCTTTTCCAGTCTTCCCCCCCTATGATTCAACGTGGGACCTATAGTTGTGACAGAGGCCTTTTTGGGGAGGTGACACATGTGTCAAACCAGCCGTTATCTTCTGTCGGCGATTGGCTTCGGATTCGTATTGCCCTTCATCGGGTGCAGTTCGGGCGATGCTCCGAAGGATCAGCCGAAACCGGTCACCGCGGCGGCCGAAACTCCGAAACTGTCGGAGGCCGACGCCGCGCTCGCCAAGGAACAAGGGACCTGTCCGGTGAGCGGCGACGTTCTCGGCGAGATGGGAACACCGTACAAGGTCACGGTTGAGGGGAAGACCGTTTTCCTATGTTGCTCCGGCTGTGAAGAGGAACTGCGCAAGCACCCGGAGAAGTATCTGCCGCAGATCAAGACGCACGAGGCCAAGACACCGTAGTAGCAAGCGACCATGAAAAGGTGGTTTCCCTCGAATGGCGCGGCAGAATTCTTTTTCCGTCATTGGGGAAAGCTACTGGGCGTCCTGGTTATCATCGCTTTCGTTGTCGTCGGCTTTCTTCTGTCGTCGGGAAATGGCAGTAGGTTCACCTCGTGGTGGCGAGGCGCGACGGCTGAGTTGTCGGGCGAGCCAACCATCTGGACCTGTGCGATGCACCCGCAGGTGCGCGAAACGCATCCGGGCCAATGTCCGATTTGCCGCATGGACCTGACGCCGGTGGCCAAGTGGTCGGAGAACGCGAATCCGACGGACATGCAAATGATGTCCCATGTTCCGGGACGCGCCACCGTGATGATTCCCGGCGAGTTTCAGCAGCGGATCGGCGTTCGGACCGGCGTTGTCGAGTTGGGGCCGCTGCGGATGAGCATCGAGGCGGTGGGAATCGTGCAGCCCGACGAGACCCTGATTGCCCGGGTCAACATCAAAACGGAAGGATGGGTCGAGAAGTTGTTCGTCAACTTCGTCGGGCAGAAGGTTCATAAGGGCGACCCGCTGTTGTCGATCTACAGCCCTCAATTCCTATCGACCCAAGAGGAGTTGCTTGCGTCGCTGCGTGCCGAAAAGACGCTTGGCGGCAGTCAGGAACCGCTTTCCGAGGCGGCCCGGCGTCGTCTCGAACTTTGGGACGTATCGCAACAAGAGATCGATCATCTGATCGAAACCGGCAAGCCGCAAAAAGACCTGATTCTTCGCAGTCCCATCACCGGCACCGTGCTTGAGAAGGACGTTTTTGAGAGGCAATACCTCACCCCGGAAAAACAACTCTACGTGATCGCCGACCTGTCGACCGTCTGGGTACAAGCTAAAGTCTACGAGTACGAAATCCCACACGTCGAACTGGGTCGAACGGCGACCGTGACCATCCCGTCCTTGCCGGATCGAACGTTTACCGGCAAAGTCGTCTTCATTCAGCCGACCGTGGACGACGTCACGCGAACGGTGCAGGTGCGTATTGAGCTGCCAAACCACGAAGGCATCTTCAAACCGGGAATGTTCGCACAGATTTCGATCCAGCATCCGATGGGCGACGGTCTCTTGGTTCCCACGTCGGCGATTTTGCGGACCGGCGAGCGGGATATTGCCTACCGCGTCGAACCGGACGACCATTTCGTGCCCGTGCAGGTCAAGATCAGTCCGATTCGGTTTGGCGATCGCTATCAGGTTTTGGAAGGCCTCAAGGAGGGCGACCGGATCGTCACTTCGGCCAATTTCCTGATCGACTCGGAGAGCCGAATTCGATCGGGAGGCAACGACATGCCCGGCATGAAACACGGCAAGTCCGACCATGATTGACCGCATCATCGAGTTTAGCGCTCGGAACAAGTACCTGGTGATTCTCTTCACCTTGGTGATGATCACCGGCGCGGTCCACTGGATGCGGCAAGTTCCGCTCGACGCGATTCCCGATCTGTCGGACACGCAGGTCATCATCTATTCGCGTTGGGACCAGAGCCCCGACATCATCGAGGATCAAGTCACCTACCCGATCATCACGGCGATGCTCGGCGCGCCGAAGGTCAAGGACATTCGCGGCTTTTCGGACTTCGGGTTTTCCTACGTCTACGTGATTTTCCAGGACGGCACGGACCTCTATTGGGCGCGAAGCCGCACGCTCGAATATCTTTCGAAGATCCTCCCCCAGTTGCCGCAAGGGGTGCGAACGGAGTTGGGGCCCGACGCCACGAGCGTCGGTTGGGTCTATCAGTACGCGCTGGTGGACAAATCGGGGCGAAACGATTTGGCCGAACTGAGAACGCTTCAGGACTGGCATCTGCGGTATCAACTGCAATCGGTTCCCGGCGTGGCCGAGGTGGCCTCGATCGGCGGATTCCAGAAGCAATACCAGGTCAACATCGATCCGACCAAGCTGCTGGCGTTCAATATCCCGATCTCGAAGGTCGTTCAGGCGATTCGCGACGGCAACAATGATGTGGGCGGGCGTCTCGTCGAGTTCACCGGCACGGAATACATGGTCCGCGGACGCGGCTATGCGAGAAGCATTCAGGACATCGAGAACATCGTCGTCGGAACCGACGAGCAAGGCACGCCGATCCTGGTCAAAAACCTCGGCTCGGTCGGTTTGGGACCGGAAATGCGCCGAGGCATCGCCGACCTCGACGGCGAGGGCGACACCGTGGGCGGAATCGTCATCATGCGCGCCGGCGAGAACGCGCTGAACGTCATCGAGCGCGTCAAGGAGAAGCTGAGGGAAATCACCCCGTCGCTGCCCAAGGGCGTGGAAATCGTCACAACCTACGACCGCTCGACGCTGATCGAACACGCCATCGACACGCTTAAGGGCGAACTTTTTCTCGAAATCGTGATCGTTAGCCTCGTCATTCTCGTTTTTCTGTGGCATTTTCCTTCCGCCATCGTTCCAATCATCACGATCCCGGTATCGGTCGTATTGGTTTTCATCCCGATCTACTTCCTGGGCATCACGTCGAACATCATGTCGTTGACCGGAATCGCCATCTCGATCGGCGTGCTGGTCGACGGCGCCATTGTCGAGGTCGAAAATGCGTACAAGCGGCTCGAAGAATGGGTCGTCAACGGACGCAAAGGCGACTATCACGAAGTCCGTCTACAGGCGTTGAAGGAGGTCGGGCCGTCCGTATTCTTCTCGCTGCTGGTGATTGCCGTGGCGTTCATTCCGGTCTTCGCGTTGGTCGATCAAGAAGGGCGGCTGTTCAAACCGCTGGCCTACACAAAAAACCTGGCAATGGCGATTGCCGCCGTCTTGGCCATCACGCTCGATCCAGCCATTCGGATGTTGTTCACGCGGATGGATCCCTTTACGTTTCGCCCTCGTTGGCTGGCAAAGATCGCCAACATGCTGGCCGTGGGACGATATTATCCCGAGGAGCAACATCCCATCAGCAAACGCTTGTTCCGCGTCTATGAACCGGCGTGCCGTTTTGTATTGCGCCACAAGGCGATGACGCTCATCACGGCGTTCCTGCTGGTTCTGACGACGATCCCAGTCTACTTCCAGCTAGGCTCCGAGTTCATGCCGCCGTTGTACGAAGAATCGTTGCTCTATATGCCCACGACCGTGCCGGGCATCTCGATCGCCGAGGCGCAAAAACTGTTGCAGGCGACCGACAAGCAGTTGCGCCAGTTTCCCGAGGTGGAACGGGTGTTCGGCAAGGCAGGCCGCGCCGACACGTCGACCGATCCGGCGCCGCTGTCGATGCTTGAGACCACGATCATGCTCAAGCCCGTCGATCGGTGGCGCAAAGTCGACCGGTGGTATTCCAACTGGCCGGAGATTTTGCAGGCTCCCTTGCGCCATATCTGGCCCGACCGAATCACGCCGGAGCAGTTGATCGCCGAAATGGATCGGGCGATGCAATATCCCGGCCTCACCAACGCTTGGACCATGCCGATCAAGGCGCGGATCGACATGCTCAGCACGGGCATCCGCACCCCGGTCGGCATCAAAGTCCAAGGGGCCGACATCAAGGAAATCGAGAAGATTGGCACGGAACTAGAAACCATCGTGAGCAAGGTGCCGGGAAGTCGGAGCGTCTTTTCCGAACGCACCGCCGGCGGATATTTTCTCGACTTCACGCTAAAAAGGGAACAGTTGGCGCGCTACGGGCTCACCATCAAGGAAGCCGAGGAGGTCGTTCAGTCGGCCGTCGGCGGAGAGGTCATCTCCACCACGATCGAGGGCCGCGAACGCTATTCGATCAACGTCCGCTACGCTCGTGATTTTCGCGAGGACCTCACGAAGCTTCGCCGCGTGCTGGTGCCCACGATGTCCGGCGCCCAGGTCCCATTGGCCGAACTGGCCGACATCCAATTCGTCGCCGGCCCGGCGATGATCCGCGACGAAGGCGGCATGCTGACCGGCTACGTCTATGTCGACGTCGCGGGACGCGACATTGGAAGTTATGTCGAGGAAGCAAGGCGGGCGGTCGATGCCGAACTGACGCTTCCCACCGGATACACGCTCACATGGAGCGGCCAGTATGAGAACATGCAGCGAGTTCGCGAAAGGCTGAAGATCGTTCTTCCGGCCACGTTGTTCCTCATCTTCATCCTGCTCTACATGAACACCGGATCCTCAGTCAAGGCGATGATCGTCATGCTGGCCGTGCCGTTTTCGCTCGTCGGAGCGATATGGTACCTCTGGCTGCTGGGATACCACATGTCAATCGCGGTCTGGGTCGGAATGATTGCCTTGATGGGTCTCGACGCCGAGACGGGCGTGTTC